>CAZNSL010000066.1:0-12382 GCA_964574975.1 uncultured Alcaligenaceae bacterium
GTCTTGCCAGCGTCCACGTGAGCGATGATGCCGATGTTGCGAACTTTGTCGAGCATGGTCTTTCTAGCCGGAAGGGTAACGCCCCAACGTTTCCGGCTCCTGGGGGATAAACAACGCGGCGACACCGGGACACGCGTCCCGATAAAGCGCTACAACGCCGCCGTGCGGTTACGGGCGAAACGCATTGGCCACGGGTTGACGCAGGGCCGCGGGGGAGACTAGCCGGGGCTTCCGGTCGGCGATGTCTCTGTCATGCGCCGCGGAGCGGCCTCGAACTTAGGTGAATAGGATACGGATCACGGCCGCGACGTCCAGGCGGATCTACGAAGTGCCGATGAAATCGTATCGCGGCCGCCGGCGTGCAGGCAACTTACTCGCCCGACGCCGACGGCCGCGGTTGGTTTGTGCGTAATATCGTAGGAAGCGAGTCAAGGGCCACGGAAAAGGACGTTCGTGACTCCCGCCGTTCCCGGGCCAACGACTCGTCGCTGACCGGGACGGCGGAAATCAGTACTGGTGCTTTCCGCTCACTTCCTTCCGTCAACTTCCTCCTTGAGCAACCCGGCGTACTTAATCGCGAGTGCCTTCATAGAGGCCCGGAAGTGCAGCGACGTCCCTCCCTGCAGGCTCAAACGGACGACGTCACTGCCAGTTCCGCCGTTGCCGAACACCTTTTGAGCAACCTCCTTCGCGGCATTCGCATTGCGTTCCTCGAGGGGGGCCAGCTTTACGATCGACCCTTCTGCGATCATCGGCGGAGCTGGCCGCGTCCCGGTTTCCGTCAACGCCGCCTTGAGGACTTCGCCGGAGTCAGTTCCGAGCGCTAACAGCATCCAACCCTTCGGGAAAGCTATTTGGATCGTCGCCGTGTCGCCGAACATACGGCGGGTGTCGGCGTTCATGTCCTTCGGGGAGTCGATGACGTGAACCGCCGTGCCGGCAACCTCCTTCGCATTGAGCTTGACCTTCTCGCGGACCTCGGCTGGTACGGCTGGGTACAAGTCTTTGACGAGGCCTTCGATCTTCTTCTCCTCAACCAGTTGCACGCCTGTGAGCAGCGAGTACTTGCCGTCCGATTTCGGGCCGCTGAGACCGGACATGACGTTGAGCCGGCCGGCTTGGACCGTGGGCAACAGCGCATCGAATACCATCCGCAGAATCGCCTTCTTGCCCGTGTCCTTCTCGCGCGCCATGGCATCCTTGAATGCAACCTCGACGAAGTGGACGGCCGCGGGTCGCACCGCGTCTGGAATCGCCACGTTCAGGCCGAACTTTCCGGCCAGATCGCGACCGAGTGCCGGGGTCGTCGCAGTCGAAATGCCGCGGATCGTCGCGGCTAGGTCCGAGCCATCCTTGCCGGTCATCGTAGCGTCGAACGACAGTTCCGCGGCCGTTCGGTCCACGGTCGCCGATACGGCGAGTGTGCCGGCCTGATCGATCCAGCCTTTGAGCGTCTCGGCAAACTTGTCGACCAATGCCGATCGTGCTTTGACGAGGGCGTCGGACTCGGGGCCATGCGAGTCGTCTCGCTTACGGTCCTTGATATCGGCCAGACGGTTTTCCAGCGCGCCGAACCCGAGTTGTTTCAACAGGTCCGGCACCTTGTCGAACCGCGCCGTCAGACTGACGAGAGCGGGGTCGTCGGCTGGGAACAGCTTCGCCGGCGGGATCCGCTTGTCGCCGGAAATCGGGTCCTTATCGATCACCGTAACGTAGGCATAACCGTCGGAAAATGCGAGGAAGGCGGAAACTGGAGCCTGGTTGCTCGAGATCGTGTAGGTGCCGTCGGAACTCGGCGTGACCTTGACGTTTTTCGCTTCGAGTTGCTCCGTGACGAACGCGAGAAACGCCTTCTGATCAGCGACTGGGATCATCACCGCGCCGGTACTATCGACGCCGGCTGCGCCGACGTTCAGGTACAGCCCGAACGGCTTTTTCGTGTCCAGGCCGGTGCCAACCAGCCCATTCTTGCCGACTTGCGAATCGATCAGTGCTTCGAGTTGCTTGCCGACTTCCTCCTGGCCGGCTAGTCCCAGTAAATACTTGGCGTCGGCGATCGTGCCCTCGATCGACTTGAACCGCAACACGACGGTTGGCTCGGTCGGGTCGGCGGCTCGGATCGGCACAACGAGGCCACCGACGACTACGACGGCGACGAACAGTTTCCGCAAAAGCATCGAACAATTCCTCCGCAGTAAGCGAACGGTCATTCACGTCCTGTACCCGCCCACCCGCTGCGGAGTGTCGGCCGACGTGGGAAATGGCAGTCTAACCCGATCCGACTACGGTGGGGAGGCGAGCTTGGCGACTGCTACAACCGTCACCGTTGGACCGCAGAGCAATGCCCACCAACGTTTCGCCGTCGAATCCTTCAGATGGCAAATGTCGACACGCCGATTATGCCGGCAACAACTGCCCACGATGCGCTGCCGAGGATTGATGCCGATGCGCCACAGGCTTGCGCCCGAGGCGGACTACTACCGCCTGCCCGAACCGCCGCCAACCACCCTACCGCCCGAAGCGTTTGCGATTTGTGGCTTGCATGCCTTCCCCGGTTGTACCGAGGACCACTGGGCGAACGTGCAACAGGTCTACGCGTTGGCGTTCGCCATGCTGAATGGCATTGCGTCCCCCTCGCAGGACCACGGTGACTTGTTCTTCTGGAATTGATGCGCCCCCCCTCCCCGATCCGCCGAGGTCGGCCCGTTGCCCACGGGTCCGGCCCCGGCGGTCGGTGTTCTTGCCGGTTCGCACGGAAACGGTAGGTTGGCATCGTCTCGCCCGTCACCGGTCGAGGCCGCGCATGCGTTTCAATCTCGTCGCAACTGTAGTTCTACTCACGACAACCGCGATCCCCGCCGACGATACCGCTGCAACGATGGCGGCATCGCTTTACGACGGCATCCGCACGGAGACGTTGCCGAACGGATTACGGGTATTCCTGAAGCCCATTCCCGGCTCGCCAGTCGTGACGACCATGGTTGCCTACAAAGTCGGCTCCTGCGACGAAGACGAGGACGCGACCGGACTGTCGCACTACCTCGAACACCTTATGTTCAAGGGAACTGATAAGTTCCTGCCCGGCGATATCGACCGCATGACGCAGCGCAGCGGTGGCCGGAACAACGCCTACACAACCGAGGACCTGACGAACTACCATTTCGACTTTGCGGCCGAGAACTGGGACACGGCGCTGAGGATTGAAGCCGACCGCATGCGCAACCTGCGCATCGATAACCGGCACGAGTTCCAACAGGAGAAGGGCGCGGTCATCTCCGAGCTGGAGATGTACGAGGACCGTCCGCTCGACCTGGAGATCAAGGCGCTCCTGCCGGCCCTCTTTGGGAAAAAGGCCCCCTACGGCCACCCTGTCATCGGCGAACGCGACCACGTTAAAGGCGCGACGGCAGAGGTCATCAAGAACTACTACGACCATTGGTATCACCCGAACAATGCGGCCCTCGTCGTGGTCGGTGGGTTCGAAGTGGACAAGGCACTTGCTCGGATCAAGGAACTGTTCGGTTCGATCCCTTCTGCAGAACTACCTGAGCGTAAAGCGTCCTCCCCGTTCGCGGTGACGAAGCCGGTTCGGATCGAGATTCCGTCGAAATTCGACGTTCCACGCATGGTGATGGGCTTCCCTGGGGTCAAAGTCGGCGAGCCGGACTACTACGCCCTGGAGATCGCACAGGCCGTGCTGTCCGGCGGCAAGACGAGCCGGTTGTACAAGAAACTCGTCGAAGGTACGCAGGTTACCAGCGACGCAAGTGCGTCGAACAACGCCGGGCGTCACCCCGGCTGGTTCGGCATCTCCGTCGAGTTGCTTCAGGGCAAATCGCGCGATGTTGCGGAGGAACTCGTACTTGCCGAACTGAAGCGCCTTGCGGATGAACCAGTCAGCGATGCGGAACTCCGCCGCGTTAAGCAAGGGATAGTGGCATCGGCAATCTTTGCACGCGAAGGCGTCCACGAACTCGCCGACAGTATCGCTCGCGGCGTCACGTTAGCCGATCTGGATTACCTGAAATCGCTTCTGCCGCGGCTCATGGCCGTCACCGCGGCCGAGGTGCAAGCGGCCGCGAAGAAATACCTGGACCCGAATCGGCGCGTCGTCGTCTGGTCGGTACCGCAGGCTACCACGGGACGAGGCGGTGCCTCGGGTGCTGGTCCTTCGCGCGAACCGGCAAAACGAGCGTCGAAGTCCAGCGCTTCAGTCGGTGCGTACGACATCAAACGGACGCGACGCGTCGAACTGCCGAACGGCCTGACGCTCTTACTCCTGGAAAACCACCGCATGCCGATCGTGGCCGCGGATGCGTTCGTCCGCAACGTCCGGCTGAGCGAACCGGCAGACAAGGCTGGCATTGTGAGCCTGACGGGAGCGATGCTCGACGAGGGCACGACAACCCGGACCGGCGACCAGATCGCAACGGCCATCGAGGACGTGGGCGGTTCGCTCAGCCTGACATCGTCGGGCGGGTCGGTCAAGGTGCTATCCAAAGACCGCGCACTCGGCCTGCAATTATTGTTGGACTGCCTCATCCGACCGAGTTTTCCGAAGGATGCCTTGGAGCGAATCCGGGCGCAAACGCTCTCCGCTATCGACGATGCTGAGAAGCAACCCGCCGAGCGGGCGCAACAGACGTTTGCGGCAATGATCTACCCGGAAGGGCACCCGCTCGGCCGGCCGCCTCTCGGAACGAAGGCGGTCGTCAATTCGTTGACCGCGGCGGATTGCATGGCATTCCACACAAGCCGCTTCCTGCCGAATGCGACCATCGTCGCCATTGCCGGCGACTTCTCGGCCGACGAAGTGATCGACGAAATCAAACGACTCACCGCGGATTGGAAGCCGGGACCGATGCCGAAGCTACAACTGCCGGCCGTCGAGAAGCGATCCGAGCCTACCCAGAAGGTGATCTCCATGCCGGATTCGTCGCAACTTTATTTCTACCTCGGACACCCCGGCATCAAGCGTACGAATCCCGACTACCACAAGTTGCTCGTGATGGACTACGTTCTCGGCACCGGCTCCGGGTTCACCGACCGGCTATCGTCGCGGCTGCGCGACCGGCAAGGGTTGGCCTACACGGTGAGCGCCAACATCACATCGTCGGCCGGCGACGAACGCGGCGCGTTCACCTGTTACATCGGTACCTACAGCGACAAGTTCGCCGTCGTAAAGGATGCCTTCCTCGACGAATTGCATCGCATCCGCACCGAACCGGCCACGGAAGCCGAGGTCGAGGGAGCGAAACAATATCTGCTCGGCAGCCTGGCTTTCCGCTTCACGACGGGGTCTTCGGTCGCCGGCCAGGCGGTGGCGCTGGAGCGATTCGGCCTCGGATTCGACTACTTCGACCGCTATCGCAAGGAGATCGCGGCAGTTACGCCCGCCGACGTGCTGGCCGTGGCGAAGAAGTACCTAACTCCGGACGCCCTTTGCCTGGTCGCCGCCGGTGCGATTGACGCGAACGGTAGTCCGTTAGCGAAGCCGCGGTAGAACCGGCCCGCGGCGACGGACGTACAATGACTGTCGCCCACCCGTTGCACCGCGGATCGCTTGCCATGAAGTCGTTCCTCCAGATCGGCTTGACGCTGATCGTCATCGTCGGCGGCGTGTTCCTGATTACCTTCGGGACGCAGTTCACGCGTGCGCCGATCGAACCCGTTCCGGTCGCCACGAAAGGTGAAGCGACGCTGACGGGCCTTCCGCTCAGGGTTCCGGAGCGGAAGGCCGTCTGGGATTCGACCGATGAGGATTACGCTGCCGAATTCGAGGTCGGCACGAAGGGATACTACGATTTCTGGGTATCGAACGTTCACTCCAAGCCTGCCCGTGTGACGGCCGAGTACAAGTCGTGCGTCTGTGCCGACGTACAAATCGCAATCGTCCCGGCAACCGCTCGACGAGACCTGGCAACGCAAATCGCTCCCCTCGAAGCCGCGTTCGGTCTGCTCGGTGTGCCGAGTTTGTCCGCGCCATTAACGACGCCAAAATTGCTCTCCTCGCTCAAGTTTGATTCGATGCTCGTCGCCAGCCCTTCGGCACTTCCGACCGTCGTCGAAATCCCGGCGGCCGACCCGATCGCCGGGCCGCAACTCGCCGTCGTCCGACTGTGCTTCCACGGCAAGGAAGCGAAGCCGCTGCGCGTCGTTGCCAACGTCCGGGCCGTCGTCGATGGGTTGCCCCCGGAAACGACGGAGTTCGAGGCCAGTACAAACATCATTCCGCCGGTCATCATCTCGCCCGTCCTGCTCCCCTTCGGATCGCTCGGTCCGAACGACGTGCGGGAGCGGGCCATCTACGCCTGGTCACCGACTCGGGACCATTTCCAGGTGAAGGCGGAAGAAGCGTTTCACGACGCTTGCATCGAGGTCCAGGCACCGCGGCCGATGACCGCCGAGGAACGTCGGACGCTGCCGTACGTCATGCGCGCGGAGGGTGTTGCGGGCAACACGCGTATCAAATCGGGGTACGTCATTAAGGTCGTCGTCCGCGAGCGACGGGGCGATAAACAACTCGAACTCGGTCCGCTCAACCGCAAAGTGACCGTGAGTTGCCCCGACCAGCCCGAGGCCACGATCGTCCTCACCGGCACGATTCGCGGCGGGATCCGCGTCGGCGAAGGCTCGGACCAGGACCGCATCAATTTTGCCACGTTCCGGGCCGACCGCGAAGCGGTGCGAACAGTCATCGTGACCAGTATGGAGCCGGGTCTCGACCTCGAACTCAAAGGTAAAACGCCCGACTTTCTAAACGTGTCGCTCGAACCCTACGAGGGTACGCCCGGCATCCGTCAATGGCGGCTGCGCGTCGAGATCGAGCCGAACAAACACTCCGGTTTTCTACCGGGTGAAAGTGCCGTTTACCTCCAGACGAAGACGACGCCACCGCGGTCGATTCGCATCCCGGTCGTCGGCAACGCAACGCGCTGAGCGGGGCCGATTCGGGGTTGTCAAATTGGCCGATCTCTGCGAAATGTGGGGAAGATGGTGGCTTCCGCCCGTTCCGTGAGGTTGTTGCCGATGCCGACCGACTCGTTCTTTTCCCGTCTTCGGTCGGCCTTGCCCGTCGTGACTGTCCTGCTCGCCGGGGCGGCCCTGACGGCGGGTTGGCTCTCGGCCAAGGCCGACAACGCGCCGCTCGCCGGCGGTTCGGGCGGGCCGGCCCCGATCGCCAAGCCGATCCCCGACGACTTGTTTAAAGGCTGGCCGGCCGGCCGCAAGCCGGACTTGGCCATCGTGCTGAGCGGACAGCAATATGGATACCTGAAGTTCTGCGGCTGCTCGTCACCGCAACTCGGCGGGTTCGAACGGCGTTACAACTTCATCGCCAAGCTGCGCGAGCGCGACTGGCCGATCGTCGCGTTCGACCTCGGCGATCTGGTCACGAACGAGACGCGTGGCCTGCCCGCTCAGATGATGCTCAAGTACGAAACGGCGATGAATTCGCTCGAGGCGATTGGCTACGCGGCCATCGGCGTCGGCGAACACGAGTACAAGCTCAAGCTGGTGGACTTGCTGGCGCGGTTCACGTTGCAGAAGCCGGACGCCTACCCGCGCGTCTTGGCGGCAAACCTCGCGGACAAAGTGACCCAGTTTCCTCACCCGATCGACCCGACGCGTTCGATGGTCGGCGATTGGGTAACGACGGCCGGCGTCGGCGGAGTACCGCGGGTCGGTGCCGTGAGCGTGGCCGGTCGGAAGGTCTCGAACGCCGTGGCCCAGTTTGGCCTGAACATCGCGTTCGACGACAACGCCAAGGTCCTCAAGGATGCAATCGCCGAGTTCGACAAGCAAAAGGTTGACCTGCGGGTACTCCTCTACCAAGGCGACATCGACCAGGCCCGTATGATCGCTGGCGACCCGAAGCTCCTGGACAAACTGCCCGCCAACGTCCGGGCGAACATTTCGACGTTTCCCGACAAGTTCGACATCATCCTCTGCCTGTCCGCGGAGGAACAGCCACCGGCCCAACCGGACGTTATCGGAAGAACGATGATCGTTCGCGTCGGCCACCGGGGTCTGCACGTCGGCGTGGTCGGTGTCTTCAAGTCGGCCAACCCGCAGCGTCCGTTCGACCTGTACTACAAGTCGGTCCAAATGGGCGAGGAGTACGAAACGGACAAGGCGAAGGAGGCCGAACACCCCATACTCAAAATCCTCAACACCTACGCTCAAGAGGTGAAGGACCAGGGTTTCCTCGCAAACACGCCACAGGTTCCGCACCCGGTCAAACAGGTGTTGCCGGAGGCGAACGTTCGTTACGCTGGTTCCGAGGCGTGCGTGGGCTGCCACCAGTCCGACTATGCCATTTGGAAGAAAACCAAACACTCGCACGCCTACGAGGCACTCACGAAGAAGGCCGAGAAGCCGCGACTTCGCCAATACGACCCGGAATGCATCGTTTGTCATTCGGTCGGCTTCGGCTACCAGACCGGCTACACCGACGAGGTGAAGACGCGGCATCTCTTGCACGTCGGATGCGAGAACTGCCACGGCCCGGCCGGACACCACGCTGCCGACCCGAAGAATAGGAACTATTACGCCCAACTCAGCCCGTGGAAGTCGAATCCGGCAGAGTTGCTTCCGACGCCCGAAGCCATTGCGAAGGGGCTGGACGCATTGCCTGCGGCGCACAAGCAAATGCTCCTGCGCGTCGATCAGCTTTGCCAGAAGTGCCACGACATCGACAACGACCCGCACTTCAAGTTCGAGAAGTACTGGCCAGTCATCGTCCACGGCAAGAACGGCCCGCCACGCTCCAGCAAGGTGCAGCGATAGGTCGGGTCCGCATCGAGAAAAAAGGCAAGCCCCCGGCGACCGTCGCCGGGGGCTACACTCTTGGGGAAGAGTTGGTGCCGCGAGTAGAACGCGCAATGTGGACAAGCTTGCGCGTCAATCCTCGCCCTGTGCCTTCGTCCAACCCGGCTGGCCGTCGATCTCGTGCAGTTTCTCGACATGGCTCCAGCGGGCGACGCTCGCCACTCGCTTGAGGGCGTCGGCCATCTGCTCGTCGTTCAAGTCAGCAGTGGCATCCGCGGCCATGAAGCGGAAGGCGTACATGTCGATCATGTCGAGGACGGTACCCGTCGGCGGGTAGACGCGAGTCCCGCGACTGCTGATCGCCTTGAGCGACAGGGGCGACCCCTTGAACGCGGCCTCGACCTTTTTGCCCAACTCCTCCGGCATCTGGTTCGCTTCGACGAACACGTCGACGCCGGCAACGCGACGAGTCTTCGCTTTGACGAACGCTGGCTCGGAGGAAACCTCCGGCATCGCAATCGGCTTGTAGTCGCGGGTCGTCCACTTCGTCGACTTGCGGCCCAAGTTGCCGACGATCGCCGCCGCGTAATCGCTCGTCGAGCAGTTCTTGCCCTTGTCGTAGCCGACCACGTCGCCGGTTCGGACCTTGCCCTCTTCCAGCGTGACCAATAACGCGTTCTCGATGGCGTTGGCCGCGTCGAATTCACCTAGGTAGCGCAGCATCATGATGCCGCTGCCCAGCACGGCCGTCGGGTTGATGACGTTCTTGCCGGCATACTTCGGCGCGGAACCGTGAACCGCTTCAAAGATGGCGATGCCGTTGCCGAGGTTGGCCGACGGTGCGAAGCCCAGTCCACCGATGAGCGCGCTGGTCAGGTCGCTCATGATGTCGCCGTTCATGTTCGTCGTTACGATCACGTCGTACTGCTCCGGCTTCTTGACGAGTTGGTGGCAGCAGTTGTCGACGATGACGTGCCAACTTTCGATGTCTGGGTACTCTTTCGCCACAGACTCGAATGTGCGCTTGAGCATGCCCTCGGTCATCTTCATGATGTTCGACTTGGTAGCGCATGCGACTGATTTGCGGCCTTCTGCGCGAGCGAACTCGAACGCCAGTCGGGCGATCTTCTCGCAGCCCTTGCGCGAAATGAGTTTGAGGCACTGGGCCACGCCGGGCGTCTGCATGTGTTCGATGCCAGCGTACAAGTCCTCGACGTTTTCGCGGACGACAACCAGGTCGATGCCGCGGCCGCTGTACGGTGTCGTTACGCCGGGCAACTCGCGCACAGGACGGATGTTGCCGTAGGTCTCGAATAGCTTGCGCAGTGTGACGTTGGCCGACTTCTCGCCGTAGCCGACCGGAGTTCCGAGCGGTCCCTTGAGGACGCAGCGAGTCTTGCGGATCGACTCGATGGTGTCCTGCGGTACGCCGGACGCGATGTTCTGTTTGAATACGCTCTCGCCAGCGTGGCGGACTTCCCAGGCGATCTTAACGCCAGTTGCCTCGATGATTTTGCGGGTCGCTTCGACGCACTCGGGGCCGACACCGTCGCCGGGGATGAGGGTGACGAGTTTCTGGCCATCGGGGGTGGTTGCCATGCGATAGTCGCCTTACGGAAAATGGGCTTACGGATAGAAATCGGTACGGTGTGTTGGTGTAATGATTTCGCCCGTTGGCGTCCAAGGGAGCCGACCGCTGATGGCTACTCTAGTACTCGACCCAGTCGAAGAGCGACGCCTGATCCGTCACCGCCGAGAGTGCGGTGGGGACCGCTATGATGAGGTATGGGACGGGGTTTACGTCATGGCACCGCTCGCCAACAACGAACATCAGCATTTGGCGTTGCAGATCGCGATGGTGTTCTGCGAAGCGATCGAGGTTCCAGGCGATGGACGGATCTTCCCCGGTTGCAACGTTTCGGACAGGGCGGAAAAATGGGAAACAAATTACCGTTGCCCCGACGTAGCCGTGTTTCTCAAGGGCAACACTGCCGAGGACCGGGACACCCATTGGCTCGGCGGCCCTGACTTCGCGGTTGAAATCGTCAGCCCGAAGGATCGGAGCCGCGATAAGCTCAGCTTCTATTCGAAAGTCGGCGTCCGAGAGCTACTGGTCGTCGATCGCAATCCGTGGAAACTCGAACTCTATCGCAACGACGGTTCGGCTCTGATTCCGGTCGGAACTTGCCCTGCGAAAAGGCCAAAATCGCTCAAGAGTTCAGTGATCCCATTCCAGTTTACACTCGCGACCGGAGTGAGTCGGCCGATTCTCGTCGTCACTTGCGTAACGAGCGGTACGATGAGGCGGATCTAACTGGTCACCGCCCCCTCCGTCGCCGAACGCACGGTTCGCGCGTACTTCGCCAGCACACCACGCTCGACGCGCGGGGCCGGTTGCCGCCAGCGGCCCTTGCGCGATTCCAGAACGGCCGGTTCCAGCGCCACATCCAGCCGCTTGTTGTCGGCGTCGATCGTGACGGTGTCGCCATCTTCCAGCAGTGCAATTGGCCCGCCGACCCATGCCTCCGGGGCGACGTGCCCGACGCACAAGCCGTGAGTACCGCCCGAAAAGCGCCCATCGGTAATCAGCCCGACCGACTCGCCCAGCCCCTGCCCGACCAGCGCTGCCGTGACGGCCAACATCTCGCGCATGCCTGGCCCACCGACCGGACCTTCGCCGCGTACCACGACGATGTCACCCGGCCGAATCCGCCGCTCGGCAATCGCCGCCGCACACGCCTCCTCGCCTTCGAAGACGCGAGCCGGTCCGGTGATCGATCGCTTCTTCAGCCCGGCCACTTTAGCGACTGCGCCGTCGGGCGCAAGGTTGCCCGTGAGAATAACGATGTGCCCCGTTGGGTGCATCGGCCGATCGAACGGCAACACCACCGATTGTTTCCTGGTGTAGATGCTCGGTACATCGCGCAGGTTGTCTGCAATTGTCCGCCCGGTCACGGTCATGCAATCGCCGTGGAGCAGACCAGCGTCGAGCAATGCCCGTAACACCGGCGGAGTCCCGCCGGCCAAATGCAGATCGTGCATGACGTACTGGCCGCCTGGCTTCAAGTCGGCGAGGTGCGGCACCCGGGAGCCGAGACGGTCGAAGTCGGCCAACGTCCATTCGACTTCCGCCTCGCGGGCAATGGCCATCAGATGCAGCACCGCGTTCGTCGAGCCGCCGAGGGCCAAGACGAACACATACGCGTTCTCCAGCGACTTTCGCGTGATCAGATCGCGTGGCCGAATGCCCTGCTCGATCAGTTCGACGACGGCTTTGCCAGCGAGGTAGGCTTCGCGCTCCTTGGATGCTGACACGGCTGGGTTGCTCGCCCCGTAGGGCAGCGACAGGCCCATCGCCTCGATGGCCGACGACATGGTGTTTGCCGTGTACATGCCGCCGCAAGCCCCTGCTCCCGGGCACGACTCGCACTCGATGGCATGAACGCCCGCTGCATCGAGCGTGCCGGCCTGGTTGCGGCCGACGGCCTCGAAGATCGACACGATGTCCACCGCCTCGCCGGCGGGGCCAACGCCGGGCAGGATGCTGCCACCGTAGACGAAAACGCTTGGCACGTTGAGCCGGGCCATCGCCATGACGCAGCCGGGCATGTTC
>CAZNSL010000067.1:0-12340 GCA_964574975.1 uncultured Alcaligenaceae bacterium
GCCCCGTGCTTGGTGACTCAAGCACGGGGCGCTGACGCGACCCCGCTCGCCAGCGATTGCGTCGATGGCACCCGGTGGCATGCCGCCGTGGTCGTGGCCGTGTGCCGGCCGACCGGCTAGAACTGGTCTCGCCCCGGCAGCCCGACGTTGGCGTTCGAGCGTGTTGCCATCACCCCACGCGTGGAGTCGTACCGTGGACCGCACGGACCGAGACCGGTTGCTCCAGGATGTCGAGACCTTCTGCCGGGAATTGCGGCCCGTCGAGGAGCGCTGCTACCTCGAACGGCGGTTCAACGACCGCATCGTGCCGCTGGCGCGGCAGCACGGGCTGCTCGGCATGACGGTCCCCGTCGCGTACGGCGGCCGGGGGGCGGACACGGTGACGTACGCCCGGGCGCTCGCGCGGATCGGCCAGGAAGGGACTGGCGTGCGCACCTTCTTTTCGGGCCACTCGTCGATCGGTCAGGGGCCGATCGTCGCGTGGGGCAACGACGAGCAGAAGCGCCGGTTCCTGCCGCCCTCGACCCGCGGCGAGATCGTCTGCGCCTTCGGCCTGACCGAACCGGAGGCTGGCAGCAATCCACGCGAGATGACGACGACCTACCGCCGGCGCGGCGACGAGTTCGTCCTCGACGGCGAAAAGTACCTGATCTCCAACGGCGGCATCGCCGGGGTCATCGTCGCGTTTGCGTACCCCGAGGGACGCACGGGGCGAATCAGCGCGTTCCTGATCGAAACCGACCGGCCCGGCTTTTCGAGCGAGTCGCTCGAACCGAAGGTCGGCAACGTGACCTCCGACACGGTGCGGTTCGCGCTGCGCGACTACGCGATCCCGGCGGCGAACCTGCTGGGCACCGAGGGCGAGGGTCTGGCCATTGCGATGGACACCCTGATCGGCGGCCGGCTGAGCGTCGCGGCCGGTTGCCTCGGCGTGATCGAGGACTGCCTGACCGAAGTCGTCACCTACGCGAAGGGGCGACAGCAGCACGGCAAGCCGATCGCGCGGCACCAACTCGTGCAGGAACACATCACGGCAATCGAGATGCACCGGGTCACGACTGCGGCGCTGGTCGGCCTCGCGGCCGAGGCCAAGGACGCGAGCCTGGCCGCGCCAGGCGACGCCGCACGGCACGCGCGGGCCGACCAATTCGCGGCCAAGGCCAAGTTGCACGCCTCGCGCGCTGCCTGCGACGCCGCCGACCGTGCCGTGCAGGTCTTTGGCGGCCGCGGGTTCCTCGAAGCCTACCGGCCGGGCCGTCACTTCCAGGACACTCGCGTCGCCCGACTCTACGAAGGCACCGACGAAATCCTGACGCTCAAGATCGCCGCGGCCGTGCTGGGGAAGGAGTATCAGGCATTTTAGTAAAATGCCTTGAGGGCCGCGGCTCCCAGGCTCCGCCTGGAACGCATGGTATCGGTTGCGGCTGGCCCTCGGAGGTGGTGCGGCGTGAACTTTTCGCAACAGCCTCCATCGAAGCAATGGTCGGCCTTGACGTACCGCGGCGAGACCATCGCCGAGGTGTGGTTCAAACTCGACGGCGAGCCGCTGGCCCTAGTGTTTCGCATCTCCCGGAACAGCCTTCAAGACCCGGACATCGCTCAACGACTGACGGTCGGGAATCTCCTGAAGGCCGTGGCCATCGCGCTGGACGAAGTCGAGTCGTGGCAGCACGGGGGTACAACCTCGACGACCACGGACGAACTGACGAATCCGCTGCCGCAACCGCCGCACGACGCGACGCACCTGGAAGTTCGCGTTCGTCTGAAACCGTCGCCGCAGGCGGAGGCCCTGGCCGAGTGGCATGACCTCGAGGCCCAATGGAAGACCATCCTGGGACTGGAGGCGGTCGTGGAAACGTTGCGGAAGAGCATGGAGAGCCTCCGGGCGGAACTGGAAGCCTCGATGCGGAGGATGTTGACGGCGGACGAAAAGGTGTACGCCCTGGCGGCCGACGTAGCCCAGTGGACCAAGGCGAAGAACCGCGCCCATTACGCCCTGCCGAAGGCGAACGACTTCATTCATCGGGCCACCTGGGCCGCGGGCACGCCCGACCGCAAGCGGCTCGGCGAGGTCTTCAAGGACCGCGTTGGAACTCCGGCCATCGTCCCCCAAGCAAGCGAGGTGCTGCACGATCTCGAAATGGTGCGGAAAGATCGGCAGGTGTTGTCCGCGAAGGGGACGACGGTCTTCCAGGAGTGCAAGGCGATCGCGACCGACGTGCAGGCGGCCTTGCGGCGACTCCAGGCCAACGCGGCCACGCGGGCCGCGCAGAAAAAGAGCAGCACCAGCGCAAAAGGCAAGTCGTTCTAGCCGGGTGGCCCAGACGCGAGCCGACGCGGAGTGTCGCCCGACGAGAGCAGATTATCCGTGCCGGTTCTGCGCCAACAGCAGCGGCGCGGCGACGATGCGGTTGAACGGCAGCAACACCGCGACGCCCAGCGCCACCGCCGCGAGCGACGCCCGCTCCGGCGAGACCAACGTCAGCACCAGCGCGACGCACCCGGCCGCGAACGCGACCCACGCAACCGCGGCCAACGCCAGTTCGCCCGCAGTCGCGTGGCCGCCACGCACAACCGCTCGCGCCAGCAGGCCTGCGAGCAGCGACTTCATCGCCACCGCCGCGCACGCGATCGTCGGCAGCCACTCCCGCCCGTCGGGGTGCGTCCCCAGCCAATAGACCGCGTAGCCGAGCGGTAGCCAGGCCAGCGCGACCAGCAGGCCCGCGACCCCGGTCAGCCAACCGTTGCCCCACAGGCCGGCCCACAGACCGCCGACCAGTTGCACCCACGTCGCCACGACGACCCAAGCGACGAGGGCCACCAGCACGAATGCTGTCCCCGCAGGTCCGTAGCCGGTCCACGCCGGCGCGGCTGCGACAACTGCCCACTTTCCCGCCACGGTGTACGTGGCGACGGCCGGCAGCAGCACGACGGCCCACGCCCACAGCGTCGCCCGCAGGGCCATCCGCCACTTCGCCAGTACGAACTCGCGGGCCGTCAGCGGCTTCAGGCCGAGTAATGGGTGAAACCCTTCCGCCGCCGTCGACACCCGACGCCCGACGAACCGCACCCCGCCCAGGTCGGTGCCGAGCGCCTCCGCGTATAGCGGCAGGCACGCCAGTGTGCCGACCAGGAGGCCCCCCGGCGGCGACAGCCGGCCGACGACTGCCGTCAACGTCGGCGTCATCTCGTCGGACAAGACGTTTTGCATGGCCCCATCCCAGAGCGTGAACGCGGCCAGCCAAGCGGGCAAGCCGATGCCGGCCACCACCGGCAGCGCCCACCCGCGCAGTCGCCACTCGAACCACGCCTGCGCCTCGACCGGCGACGCGAAGCCGGTGCGCCGCCCCGCCAGCCGGTCGGACAGCCAGCGGGTGACGCGGCCGGGCCAACGCCAATGCGGTGTATCGCCGCGCCGTGCCCGCCGCACACCGTAGAGCGCGACGCCGTAGGCGGCTGGCAAGAGCGCTGCGAGCGTACCCACCACCGCCACCGGCGGCGCGCCTTTCGCGATCGGGACGGCCGAGATAATCCCGACACCGCCGACGCACAGCATCACCGCGGCGAGCCGCAGGCCCGGCGTCGGGAACGGGGACCACGAGGTCGCTTGCAGCCAGGCCACCGCGTTCGCTGCCACGAGCGCCGGCCAGATGACCGGCAACTCGTACGGCGTCGGCCACGCCACGCCGACGACCCACGCAACCCACACGGCCGCTGCCGAGGCGGACGCCTGCGCCATCGGCCAGAAGACAAGGGTTGGTGTCGACAGCGGCAAGAGGAACGCCGAGCGCTGGAACGTACTCTCGCGGGCCGCGATCGCCCGACCATCGTTGAAGGAAACGGCGCAAACCACGAAGAGCATCGTGGCCAGGGCGACGGGCGCGCTGAGGAGATAGGCCCAACCGAGGACCGGCCAGGGGTACGTCGTTGCCAGCAGCGCGACCCCGACGTAGGCCAGCCAAACGGCCGTACAGGCGGCAAACCCCCAGCGGTGTCGCCGCCACACCGGCCCGGTGAGCGCGAGGATTGGCGAGCGCATGGCCGTCACTCCTTCCCGGCGCGGGCGACGAAGATTTCGTCGAGCCGCAGTTCGTGGTCCTCGACGACGCGGCCGCCGGCCAGCTCCGTGCCCGCGCACCAGTCGCCGGCCGCGCCGGCGAACACGGCCGACCACTCGCGGCCACCGCCCTCCCAGCCGAACGTCCCGGCCAGCGCCGGTGGCGTCGGCCGCGGCTCGGCAAAGTGCAACGTCAGCCGGCGGTGCGTCGCCCGGAGTTCGTCGAGCGGGGCGGCGAAGGCGATGCGGCCCTTGTGGATCATGGCCACGCGGTCGGCCACGCACTCGACCTCGTCGAGCAGGTGCGACGAGAACAGGACCGTCCGCCCCTCGTCGGCGACCGAGCGCACGATAGCCCCGAGGATGTCGCGGCGCACCAGCAAGTCGAGGCCGGCCGACGGCTCATCGAGGACGAGCAACTCCGGCTTGTACGCCAGCGCCGCGACCAACCCGGCCCGCGCCCGCTGCCCATTCGAGAGATGCTTGAGCTTCGCATTCGCGTCGAGCGCGAACGCCCGCTGCAACTCGGCAGCGTAGTCGTCCGACCAACCGGGGTAGAAGGCGCGCGTGTAGCGGAAGAACTCGGCGACACGCATCCAACCGGGCAGGTCGTTATCCTCGGTCAGCGTGCCGACGCGGGCCAGCACGCCGACCGGGTCGGCGACGGGATCGCGGCCGAAGACGCGGACGCTGCCGCTCTGTGGGGCCAGCAGGCCAAGGGCGTGCTTGATGAGCGTGGTCTTACCGGAGCCGTTCGGCCCGACCAGACCGAAGACGCCCCCGCGCGGTACGGCCAGACAGATGTCGTCGAGGGCGAGCGTGTCGCCGAAGCGGCGAGAAACGCCGCGGATGTCGATAACGGGGTCCATCGTTCACTCCTTCTCCGGCGGCAGCTTGGCGGCCCGGCGGCGGACGATGTCGAGCAACTCGTCGGTCGAGACGTTCATCTGCCGGGCCTCGGCGACGAGCGCGTCGGCCCTACGGCTGAGGACATCGAGGCAGGCCCGGCGGGCGAGCGGCGAACCGCCGTCGGCGACGACGGTGCCCGCACCGCGACGAGCGGTGACGACGCCAGCGGCTTCGAGTTCGCGGTAGGCGCGGGCGACGGTGTTGGGGTTGATGAGCAGCGTCTCGGCCAGGGTGCGGATGGCCGGCAGTTCGTCGCCGGCTTGCAGCCGGCCGGCGGCGACGAGGTACTTGACCTGCTGCACGATCTGCCGGTAGGCCGGCACGCCGTCGTCGTTCGTCAGGTGGATGCGCACGGCCGGGACACCTCGCGGAGCATTGTATTAGTATACTAGTACAATAGTACTGTAGCGTCAAGAGGATTCGCCCTCGCGCCCTCGTTCCCAGGCTCTGCCTGGGAACGCCCTGCCTTGCCGGCTCTGCCGGCCGCACTCCGGTCGGCCAAGTCTTTGCGGGTTCGGGCGGCGGAGCCGCCAAGGCCGTGCGTTCCCAGGCAGAGCCTGGGAACGAGGGCAGTCGCCATTCGCCCTTGCCGCCCGGCCGCCGGCCGGCGACGATGACACGACTGCCACCCGCGTCTTCCGAGGCACCCACGCCATGCGAACCGCCAGCGTTCTCGCTCTCGCCCTCGCCACGGCGGCCTTCGCGGCCGACGCCAAGCCGGCCGTCGGCACCAAGGTCGGCAACCTCGCCTTTACCGACATTCGCTACACCACCCGGTCGCTCGACGACTTCCGCGACGCCAAGGCCATCGCCCTCGTCTTCGTCGCCAATGGCTGCCCCGTTGCCGAACGCTACCTGCCGGTGCTGCAAAAGCTGCACACCGACTACGCCCCGCGCGGCGTTGCCGTCGTCGCCGTCAACGTTGGGGTAGAGGACAGCATCAGCGGTATGGCCGCTGCCGCCGTGCGAGCCGGCTGCGAACTGCCGTTCGTCAAGGACTTCGATCACTCCTGCGCCAGTGCCCTGGGCGTCACCTGCACGCCGGAGGCCGTGGTCCTCGATGCCGGCCGGTCCATCCGTTACCGCGGCCGCATCGACGACCAGTACCGCCGTGGCCCACCGCGGCCCGCTGCCACCCGCGCCGACTTGCGAGACGCCCTCGACGCTGTCCTGGCCAACAAGCCCGTCGCCAGTGCCGAAGTGCCGGCCGAAGGCTGTCCGCTGACGCCGCCGGCCGAGCCGGTCGGCAAACCCGGCGCGACCTTCGCCAAGGACGTGGCTCCGATCCTCAAAGCCCACTGCCAGGAGTGTCATCGGCCCGGCGCGGTCGGCCCGTTCGTCTTGCAGACGGCCGACCAGGCGATCGCCAAGGCGAAGGCCATCGACGCGGCCGTCAGCGACGGACGGATGCCGCCGTGGTTCGCGGCCCCCGATCAATCGGCGCACTTCACCAACCGCCGCGGCCTGTCCGCCGCCGAGCGCGATACGCTGCTGGCGTGGCTGCGCTCATCCGACAAACCGCGCGGCAACGACCGCGACCTGCCGGCCCCGCTGCCGCCCGCGGACGAGTGGCGGATCGGCAAGCCGGATGTCGTTGTCACCACGACGCTCCAGGAGTTACCCGAATCCGGCGACATCCCGTACCGCTACGCCGTGTTGCCGACCGGTTCCTTACGCGAGACGTGGGTGCAGGGCGTCGAGATCAAAGCCGACAACCCACGGGTGCTGCATCATGCGAACGTCGCGTTCGCCAAGCTCGGCGAACAGTTCACCGTCGAGAACTTCATCACCGGTCAGGTGCCCGGTGGCGAGGCGATGAACCTGACCGACGGCGTGGCCGTGCGTCTGCCGGCCGCATCGGTGCTGGTGCTGCAAATGCACTTCGTCACGACGGGCAAGCCGGAGAAGTGCAAGGTATCGATCGGCCTGCGCTACGCGCGCGAACCCGTGCAGAAGCGACTGCGGCTCAGCTATCTGGCGACGACGCGGTTCGCCATCCCGCCGGGGGCGTCGGCCCATCGCGTCGCGGTGACGAAGGAACTGCCCTGCGACGCGATCGGCGTCGGCCTGTTCTCGCACATGCACCTGCGCGGCAAGGACATGGCGTTCCGCGCCAAGAAGCCGGACGGCACGACGGAGGAACTGCTGCTGATTCCGAACTACAGCTTCTCGTGGCAGTTGCCCTACCGCTGGGAGTTCGGGGCGAAGCGGTTGCCGAAGGGAACGAAACTGGAATGCGTGGCCCACTACGACAACTCGGCCTTCAACCCATTCAACCCGGACCCGACGGTGACGGTCCGCGAAGGTCCGCAGACGCACCATGAGATGATGAACGGCTTCGCGTTCTACGTCGACGCGAACGAACGGCTCAACCTGACCATCGACCCAGCGACGGGGCGAGTGAAAGAGTGAGCGGGGTCGATGACTCGCACCATCGCCAGCCCGGAGCGCAAGCGACGGGACACTCGACCCGTCGCGTGCGCTCCGGGCTGGTGAAGCAACACACACCTCAATCGGACAAACCGTCACCCTACGAACGACCGCCGCCGGCCGAGCGCCAGCCCAAGGACCGTCCCGATCGGGGCCGCCGCGAGTCCCAGCGGCCAGAACCACGTCGGGTGCGACAGCGTCACGAGGTTGAACAGGCACGCTGCCAGCATCAACCCGCCGACGACCAAGGCCGGCGAGCGCCCGCCGAGTCGCGCGGCAAGCCACACCCCGGCCAACGTGCCGAGGAACCACCCGAATCCGACGAGCAAATAGGCCCCGACCGGCATGGAGGCCAACAGCGCCCGCACCGATTCGGGGTTCCGCCAGTCAAAGTCCGCCGGCGGCGGGTAGATGATGCTACCGACAGTCTCCACCAGGAACACGACGAAGCCCGCCACGACGGCCCCGACCACGCCCGCAACAATTTTCCGTACCACGTCGATCTCCTTTCGCGTCCGAAGGTGGCGACGCGGAGAGAACTGTACCCGCGCGGCGCTGCCGCCACAAGCGCAGCAGCGTTCTTTCGCCCCCGATCCGTCGGCGCGCGTCGCCCGTTCGGAAAAATTGTGCAATATCCCGCCGCCTCCATCGAATAGCCCATTGACAAGTACCTTGGTATGCAAGATACTGGGTGCGATGGACACGGACTTCTTCGACAACTGGACGACGCAGCTCCGCAAGGGGACACTGGAGTTGTGTGCCCTGTGCGCCCTCCGCGGCCAGCGGCTCTACGGCTACGATCTCGTGAAGCAACTCCGCGATGTTCACGGCCTGGTGATGAGCGAAGGCACCGTCTACCCGATGCTCAGCCGGTTCAAGAAGGAGGGGCTGGTCACCACCACGCTGGTCGAATCCAGTGAGGGGCCGGCCCGGAAGTATTACGAACTGACGACGCGCGGCCGCGTCCTCGTCGGCCAAATGCTATCGCACTGGCGAGCGGTGCGCGGCGGCATCGACACTTTGAGCGGGGAGGGACGAACATGACTCACGCGGGTCCCGACATCACGGCGCGCTTCACCCCCGAGGCCGATGCGCGCTTCACCGAATACCTGGACAACGCCCGCGCCGCGCTGGCCGGGTGCGACGAGCTCAGTCCCGACGAGGTCGAGCAGGACATCCGCGCCCACGTCGCAGCCGAATTCCCGCCAGGCTGCGGCTGGGTGCGGCTCGACCAGTTGGAACCGGTGCTCGCTCGCCTCGGCCGGCCGGAGCAGTGGGTCTCCGACGGCGGCCCCTCGCCCTGGCGGCGCAGCGTCAACTGGGTCCGCGCCCGCCCCGCCGCCGTGCGCCGCCGCGTCCGCGACGTGGCCACCCAGTTCCGCAGCGGCCCGGACGACTGGCGGCTGGCGTACCTGACCTTCGGCACGTTCCTCGCCGCCGTCGTCGTCTTCCCGCTCGCGGTCGTCATCTTGCCGATCAGTTACATCCTGGGTCGGGCGGCCCTCAGCATGGCCCGCGAGCGCGGCACGCCGCTCGGCTCGCAGCGCTGGCTCGTCTACCCACCGCTGCTGCTCGTCAGCGTGCCGCTCTTGCTCGGTCTAGTGGTCTGGCCGATCGGGCCGGCCGTCGGCATCACCGAGGAAGTTTGGCGGCACAACCGCGGCGACATCCAGGCGGCGCTCGACCTGCCGCGCGGCCTGTGCGAGTTGCTCACCGGACTGTACTTCATCGTCGGTGCGACCAGCCTATGGAACCTGCTCGTCGGCGTGACGTTTTGGTTGTTCCCGCGGCTGCCGGCCGCCGTGTTCAGCCCGCTCTTCGCCGCAGCCGACGGCAAGGTGGGCCGTCGGTTGACGCTGGTTGCCGGCGCGACGTTCGGTCTCTGGCTGGGTTTCACGCTGCGGACGTTGCCGGTTGGCGACTGGGTCCGCGATGCCTTGCGGCCCGACGGCGAACCGGGCCGGCCGATGCGGGTGTCGCGCCCGACGCGCGATGCCGGCGCACCCCGCGGCGACGTGGCTGAGGAGCAGGCGAGGCGGGCGGCGACGGACTTCCTGCGGGCCTGCCGTCACCGCAACGTGGACGAGGCCGTCAGCCTCGCGGCGACGCCGTTCTACACTGGCGCGACGGGAGGCAACCTGTTGGTGGACGCCGAACCGGTGCTGCACGATCGCTCGCGGCTGCACGGCTTCCTGGAGGCCCAACTGCGGCAGGTGCAGAAGTCGGCCCCGCTGCCGAACGAGACGATCCGCGTGTTGTCGTACGAGGCGTACAGAACCCTGGAGGCCGACGCTGCTACCGCCGAGGCGTTGGACGCGGTGCTGACGCCGGACGATTTCGTGGTCGGTGTCGGTCGCGACGGTCAGGAAACGGGCCGCGTGTTCGTGCGCCTGCACGACGGCGAGGCCAAGGTCGTCGGCATGGCGAAGTGATTTGCCGACGGGACGACCCGCGAGCGAATGGGTCGGCATCGCCCGTGCTTAGTGACACAGTTGCGGGGCGTTGACGCGGCCGCACACGTCGACCTGTTGCAGGAGTATTCCTTGGCGGTTGCGGTGCGAGCGCGGTCCTCGCCCGGCGGTTCCTCGTGAACGCCGTCGATGGGCTGCCTCGCGCCACTGCGTGGATCGCGCTGCTCCTCTACGCCGCGGCGCTTCTCGTCGGGCCGCGTCGCGCTCGACTCCTGTGGACCTGCGGCTTCCTTGCCCTCGTCGTCCACGTCGCCGTCGCCTTCCATCTCGTCCACGGTTGGAGTCACGCCGCCGCGTCGGATGCCACCGACCGGCAGACGCTCGCCCAGACCGGCATCGACTTCCGCGGCGGCCTATTCGTCAACTACGTCTTCCTGCTCCTCTGGTTCGCCGACGTGGCGTGGTGGTGGGCCGACGCCCGTTCGTACGAACGCCGACCGCGAGCCGTCGAATTCGCCGTTCGAGGTGTCTTCGCGTTCCTGTTCTTCAACGCGGCCGTCGTTTTCGCATCGGGCGTCGGCCGCTGGCTGGGCATCGCGGTGTTCGTGGCCCTTGCCGGAAAGTGGGCTTTCACCGCACGCCGGGCCTCGGTATAAGCCCCGTCCCTCCGCGGGGCGAAACTCGCCGCCCTGCCTGGGCCAGTCCGAACTCTCCCACTTGTGGAGGACTCCCCGCCATGCGCATGGACGCGCTGCCGCGGTCGAGCCGACTCGCACTCGTTCCCGCCGTCGTCGTCTGCTGGCTGGCCATCGTGCCGGGCCGCTCCGGCGCGGGGTGAGCGCCCAGCGGGGCATGTCCCCCCGGCGTCGGCGGTCCGCCGACCACGATGATGATGATGCCGCCCGGCTTCCAACCCGGCCGACCGCAGCCACAGGCGCGGGTGCCGTTCTGGCAATCGCCCGCGCCGCGGCCGGCCCCGAAGCCGCCGGTCGTGCAAGCACCGCGGCCACGGGCCGCCGTCGCCCAGATACCGAAGCCGCCGGCCGTCCGCGCCCAGATGGCCGACGAGCCGCGGCCAGCGGCGAAGATCGCGCTGCCGACGCCGGAGCAACTCGGCGTACCGGTGCCAATGAGTTGGACCGAGGCCCGCGTCCGGCTCGACCGCGCGGGGGCGTCCGGCCTGTCGCTCGACCGCGAGGCGGCCGGCTACCGCTTCGCGTGCAAGCTGCCGGGCGGCCGCACCGTCGAGGCGCGGGCCGCGACGGAGGCCGAGGCGGTGCGGCTGGTGCTGGTTCAGATCGAAGGGAAGTGATCATCGGTCGCGACGGTTCGCAGAAGTGTGCGGCGCTTGCACGCTTCTGCGAAACGTCGCGAACCGAACACGTTACGCCAGTGGCTTGACCACCACACAGCCGATCGCGCTCAACACTCTTTCCAACTCGGCGAACGTCGCCGCGTCGCGGTAGACGCCGACGATCGCGCCGCCGGAGCCGGCGAACTTGGCGCTCGCCCCGGTCGACCGCGCCGCTTCGACCATCTCGATCTGGCCCGGCGGCAGCCGGTAGATCGACCGCCGGGTGTCGAAGTTCGCGTCCATGAGCCGCGCCAACTCGGCCGCGTCGCCGACCGCAAGCGCGACGCAGCCGCGCTTCGCCAGGTCCGCAAAAGTGCGCATCGCGTTCACGACGACCTCCTCGCCGCGGTTGAAGCGGGCGCGGATGTCGTTGTGGAACACCTCCGTCGGCTCGCTCACGTCGGCCTTGTACGCCAGGTACACCGGCGGCAATAGCGCCGGGTCGAGCCGTTCGTAGACGCCGTGCCAAAGGCCGTGCGTTTCGCGCATGACCTCCTTGCCGAAGTCCATCGACACCAGCCCCTCGTACACCTGGATCACGCGATCCTGCAAGCCGGCCGCGATGCCCAACTCCTCGACCTCGACGGATAGCGCCAGCGACGGCTGCACTTCGAGCGGGATGGCGACGCCGTAGTAGTCCATCAAGGCCCGCAGCGTGGCGACGATGATGGCGCTCGACCCGGCCAGGCCGACTTGCCGCGGGATCGTACTCTCGAAGCGGATGGAGAAGTTGCGGGCGTGCAGGTCGATCTTCTGCCGCACGCAGTACTCGGCGAACTTCTTGATCGCCGCCTTGACGAGGCGGATGCCGCCGTAATAGCCGTGTAGCTTCACGTCGCGGACGAGATCGTGGATCGAGGCGAAACGGTTGGTACTCTCCTCGCCGAGGACGAGTTCGAGGTCGTCCCATTCGTAGAGGACGGCCTCGGCCCAGAAGTTCTCGATGGCCAGTGAGATGGTGCGGCCGTTGTACCCGTCGGACGGATTGCCGACGAGTCCGGCACGGGCGTAGGCGCGGCGGCGGAGGAGGTGCATGGCGATAAGCTATGCGACGCCGCGAGCTAAGTCTTCGAGGCGAGCGCGGTCTGTCTCCCCTCTCCCGGCTTTGCGGGAGAGGGGATGGGGGTGAGGGTCCGGGACGCTCCGACGACCCTCACCCCATCCCCCTCACCCGCCAAG
>CAZNSL010000068.1:0-5721 GCA_964574975.1 uncultured Alcaligenaceae bacterium
CAACGGCTTCGCGATGGACGTGCAGCGATACCTGGCGGATGAGGCGGTGCAGGCATGTCCGCCGTCGGTGAGTTATCGGCTGCGGAAGTTCGTGCGTCGGAACAAGAGACCGGTGCTGGCGGCTGCACTGGTGGCGATCGCTCTTCTGGGCGGCATCATCGGGACAGCATGCGGATTGGTACGAGCCGAGCAACGCGCTGAAGGCGAGCGCCAGGCCAGGGCCACGGCCGAGAAGCGACTATCGCAAATCGAGAAAGGGGTCGCGCTCTTCGCCGGGCTCGTGCGCGGGCTGGACCCGCGCGGCGTGGAGCGGGGAGCACCGCCCCTCTACGAGCAGTTGCGCGAACGGGCATCGAAGGCGGCCGACGAGCTAGTTGGCGAGGCGGTTGGCGACGCGGAGGTGGTGGCACGGCTGCAGACGTTGCTGGGCGGCACGCTGCGTGAGATGGGCGACGCGGGCAAGGCGATCGAACTGCTGGAGCGGGCTCGGGCAACAAGGGAATCGAAGCTGGGGCCCGACCATTTCGATACCCTCACGACGCTGAAGGAGCTGGCCTTGGCGTACTTGCGCGAGCGCAAGCTGCCCGAGGGCATCACCCTGCTGGAACAAGTCCGGGACACTCTGGAGAGGGTGCCTCCGGCCAGTTACGCCAGCGACAAATCCTACGCATGGATGTTGGCTGAGTGCCACAAGCACCGCGGCATTGCGTTTGCGAATCAGCGGAAGTTCCCGGAGTCGGAAGTGGCGTTCCACGACGCGATGCGCGTTGCGAAGAACCTGGGTGACGACCGGGGCGCCCAGTCGATGCTGGCTCAGAGCTACGACAACCTGGGCAGCGCTCAGTCGGAGTTGAAGAAGTTCGCGGACGCGAAGGAGTCGTATCTCAAGGCCCTGGAAATCAAAGAGACGCTCGCCCAACGATTCCCCAAGGCGCTGGATTACGCCGTGGACCTTGCCGGCTGCTATTGCAATTTCGGACATACCGTGAGCGATTCCGGTCGCCCGCAAGAGGCACTGGCCTGGTTCGACAAAGCGATCGCGCGGCTCGAACCCGTGCTGGCCCATGAGATACGCCTGCCCATTGCCAGTGTTTTCCTCCGCAATTGCCACTACGGACGAGCGCTTGCATTCGCCCGGCTGGGCCGGGACGTCGAGGCAATCTCAAATTGGGAACGCGCTTTGGAACTGGACGGCGGCGACATGCGGGCCGTGCTCGGCTCGGGACTGGCCATGTCGCGGCTGTACCGGGCGCGGACGGAGAAAGATGCAGCCGGCTGTCTGACGGCCGCCGTCGCGTACGAAGCCATCAAGGGGAGCGACGCCGATTGGCTGTACAACGCGGCTTGCAACCGGGCCGTCTGCGCGGCCGTGATCCCGGTCGACCCGAAAACGCCGGCCGCCGACGCCATCCGGCTCGCCAAGGCGGAGGCCGATAAGGCGATGGTTTGGCTGACCATGGCCGTCGCCGCCGGGTGGAATGACGTCGCCCACATGAAGAATGACAGCGCCTTAGAGTCACTCCGCGATCGCGAGGATTTCAAGAAACTGTTGACCGTATTGGAAACCCGCAAGAAATGACGGTCGGATCCGTGATCTGACCAACTGAAAGGTCGAAAGCGGCCGGTGGGGTCCTTACCGCCAAGCAAGCCCCCCACCGGCCCGGCACCGCCCGGCGCCCGGTCTGCGCGCCGAGAGGGCCGCTCCACTATACCGCAGACTTATTGCGAAAGGGAGTGTTGTTATGAAAAAGACTCTGACCCGAACCCGATTTCCTCTACGTATGGAGGCCCTGGAGGACCGCGTGACGCCCACGGGCGACATGGTCATCCAGTGGAACGACAACTTGCGTGAAGCCATCGGCACGGCCGGGACGTCCGCGACCGCCGCCTCGCGCATCGCGGCCATCACGCAAGCGGCCGTGTACGACTCCGTCAACGCGCTGGACCGCACCCACGAGCCGTACCTCGTCGATGTCCTGGCCCACCCGCGCGCGTCTCGCGAAGCGGCCGTCGCGGCGGCGGCTCACCGAGCTTTGGTCGGTCTGTACCCGGCCCAGGCCGCCACGCTCGACGCAAAGCTGAACGCCTCGCTGGCCACCATCCCGGATGGCAAGGCCGAAGACGACGGCGTGGCCCTGGGGCGCTCGGTCGCCGATCAAATCCTGGCCCTTCGTCAGAATGACGGCTCCGGCGTCGTGCTGCCGCCGTACCTTGGCGCGCCCGGGCCCGGTCAGTGGCGGCCGACTTCCCCCAGTGCGCCCGGCCAATTGCCGCAGTGGGCGGATCTCATGCCATTTGCCATGACGAGCCCCGACCAGTTCCGGCCGAGCGCGCCGCCGGCGCTCGACGGTGCCACCTACACCGCCGCGTTCAACGAAGTCAAGGATCTCGGCTCATCCACGAGCGCCACACGCACGGCCGACCAGACGGCGATGGCCCGGTTCTGGGCCTCGGGTGCTGGCACCCCATCGGCCATCGGCCACCTGAACCTCATGGCCCAGATTGCAGCCCAGCAACAGGGCAACACGCTCGAGGAGAACGCGCGGCTCTTTGCGGCGATCAACATCGCTATGGCCGACTGCACCATCAGCTCTTGGGACGCCAAGTACGAGTTCAACTTTTGGCGGCCACAAGCCGGCATCCGCGAGGCTGCCGACGACGGCAACAGCGCCACTGCGGCCGATCCCGCCTGGACTCCGCTGTTGAGCACGCCGGCACACCAGTCGTACACATCGACCCTCAGTTCGAACAGCAGTGCGGCGGCGACGATCCTGGCCGACTTCTTCGGCACCGACAACTTCGCCTTTACGCTTCCGGCACAGAGCCTCACACTCCCTGCCCGCTCGTTCACCAGCTTTTCTCAAGCCGCAGCGGAGGCGGCCGACAGTCGGATCTACGCCGGCATCCACTGGCGCTTCGACAACGAGGTCGGACTGGCTGCCGGCAGCACGATCGGACAGTACGTCATGGACAACTTCCTGCGGCCCGTCGAGCGCGGCGCCGCCGCCGGCGTCGTCAACGGCGAGTTGATCGTCGTCGGCACTGACGGTAGCGACCTGCTGCACGTCGACCGCGCCGGCACCGCACTGTCGGTCTGGGCGAACGGCCAATCTCTCGGGCAATTCGCCGTGCCCGTCACCGGCATCGTCATGGACACCCGCGACGGCAACGACCTGATCCTGGTCGCGCCGCAGGTCTCCACGGCGACCGAGCTGTACGGCGGGGCCGGGAACGACCTCATCAACGGGGGTGGCGGGGACGATCGCATGTTCGGCGAGGACGGCTGCGACGTGCTCCTGGGTAACTCCGGCAACGACCGCCTCGATGGCGGCGATGGCGACGACTTCCTGTTCGGCGGCTTCGGCGACGACGTGTTGCTCGGCGGTCTGGGCGACGATTGGCTCTTCGGCGGGCCGGGCGTGGACATCCTCGACGGCGGCTCAGGCCGCAACCGCTTGTTCCAGTGGTGACCGGGTCCGGATGACATCGAACAGCGGCCGGTGGGGTCCTTACCGCCAAGCAAGCCCCCCACCGGCCCGGCACCGCCCCGGCGCTCGGTCTGCGCGCCGGGAACGATGTCCTTCCACTGTAATGCAGACCAATCTCGAAGGGTAGAAACGTACCATGTCATTCAACAGTTGGCTGAAGACCTCGGATCCTCCCTCGCACCGAGCGGGGGCCAAAGCAATCACAAGCGGCAACGATCTCCTCGAGCCGCGACGCATCCGCTACACGTCGAAGTCTTGGAAGACCGCCGTCTGCTGAGTTTCACCCCCGCGGTGAACTACGACGCCGCCACAAGCCCGTCCGCCATCGCGACGGCCGACTTCAACAACGACGGGAAGCTCGACCTGGCCACAGTGGTCGGCTACTCCGCCGGCAGAGTAAGCGTTCGGCTGGGCAACGGCGCGGGCGGCTTCGGCACGGCGCAGGAATTTGCCGCGCCTTACTCCTCTTCAATCTTCGTCGCCGACATCAACAACGACACCCGGCCCGACATGGTGGTCGGCGAAGATGGCGGCTACCACATTCTTTTGGGCAATGGGGATGGCACCTTTCGACCGGCAGTCTACACGTTTGCGGGAGGTGGCGCGGTGGCCGTGGGTCGCTTCAACGGCGACAGCAACATCGATGTCGTGGTCAACTGGCTTGATGGGGATTGGGCAACTCATGTCCAAGTGTACTGTGGCAACGGTCAAGGCGGTTTCGCGGCTGCACCGGACGCCTACTATTGGGGTTGGGGTGGAATGGCAGCCGTCGATCTCAACAACGATGGCAAGCTGGATGTGGCCACCGGGGAGGGCCTTGCATTCCTGGGTGATGGCACCGGCCGTCTCCAATTCGACTGGGGCCAGCTAGCCCCGCTCAGCGGCGGGGCAATTGCAACGGGTGACTTCACCGGCGAGGGCAACGCAGATGTGATCGTGGCAAGCAACAGCGTGGCGGTGCTCCGCGGCCGCGGAGACGGCGGTTTCGATCCACCCACTTTCCATTCGGCCAACGGGACCGTCCACAATGCTGTGGCGACGGCCGACTTGAACGGCGACGGGAAACTCGACGCGGTCGTGGCAAACGGCGACACCGGCACCGTCAGCGCGATGCTCGGCAACGGCGACGGAACCCTCCGCTACGCGGGCGCGTTTGCCACCGGCACATCGCCCAGGGCAGTCACGGTCGGCGACTTCAACGGCGACGGCCGGCTGGACGTGGCCGTGGCGAACGCCGGCTCCAACACGGTCTCAGTGCTGCTCAACGACGGTGCCTGGCTCGTCACCCCGTCGTTGGGGATCGGCGACGTGGCGCTCACGGAGGGCAACTCGGGCACCGCGGTCGCCACCTTCACCGTCAGCCTGTCCGCCACGAGTGCCCAGACGATCACCGTGGCCTACGCCACCGGCAACGGAACAACCACCGCCGGCAGCGACTACCAGGCCGCGTCCAACACGCTGGTTTTTGCCCCCGGCGAGACGAGCAAGACGATCGCCGTGATGGTCAACGGCGACCGCCTCGCCGAACCGAACGAAACCATCGTCGTCAACCTCAGCGGTGCGACCAACGCCACCATCGCCGACGGCCAGGGCGTTGGCACGATCCTCGATGACGAACCGCGGATCAGCATCAACGATGTGACGAAATCGGAAGGCCGGAAATACCGGACGACGTTGTTCACGTTTACGGTGTCGCTCTCGGCCGCCTACGATCAGCCGGTGACCGTGTCGTACCGCACCGTGAACGGCACCGCCACGACTGGCAACAACGACTACATCGCCAAGTTCGGCACACTGACGTTCGCCCCCGGCGAGACGACGAAGACCATCACGATCGAGGTCAAGGGCGACAACAAGAGGGAGGACAACGAGACATTCTTTGTCGACCTGTTCGGCAACAGCAGCAACTCGCTGTTCACGAAGAGCCGCGGCATCGGCACGATTCTGAACGACGACTGACCTGGCGGTTGGGGCCGAGCCTGGTGAAATCGAGTCTTAACGGTGGCGCTTTTCGCAATCGTACCTGGGAACGCGCGACGATCGCGTCGCCAGGTGTCGAATTGAGCATACCAATGAGAAGGGCCGACGAGGTAAACGAAGCCGAGGGATCCCAGAACTTCGGTGAACCGATCGCTACGGCTGCGGAATTGTTCCGCCACCGTCGCGCTTCCTCCCCGGTCGTCGTATTTGCAATTTCCGCCCCGCGCGATAACCGGGCGGCATCGGAGGTGCC
>CAZNSL010000068.1:5731-12218 GCA_964574975.1 uncultured Alcaligenaceae bacterium
CGGCTTCTCGCCCTTGGCCGGGTTGGCGACCGCGTGGTAGTGGTCGCCTTGGATCGCCTCGTTTGCCTGACGACGACGTTTCTCGATCGCCTCCCGCGACGGTTGGGCCGGGATCAGGCAGTCGCACCCATTCCCGATCAGGTCAGTTCGCCCGGCTTCGATCAATGCCTCCCGCACCGTGAACCAATTCGCCGGCTTGAAGAACTGCATGAGCGCCCGCTGGGCCTTGCGGTCGCGCATCGCCTTGGCGATGTGGACCGGTTTCTTCGTGAACGGGTCGATCCCCGTGTAGTACATGCACGTCGCAATGTCGAACGACCTAGCACTTTGCATGAAATCAGGTACGATACCAATAGGGCCCTCTAACGTGAGGAGCGACGATGGTTGCCGTCCGGCGAAAGACGGCGGGCAAGGAGGCACCGCCTGTGTCACGAGCGTTTTCCTACAACCGGTTCTCGTCCAAGAAGCAGCAAAAGGGCGAGTCGTTCCGCAGGCAGTCTGAGTTCGCCGTCGAGGTGTGCCGGGAAAACGGCTGGGTTCTCGACGAGTCCCTGACCCTCAACGACCTCGGCGTGTCGGCCTTCCGCGGGGCCAATGCCAAGGTCGGGGCGCTCGGCGAGTTCCTCGAAGCCATTCGCATCGGGCGGGTACTCCGGGGGTCCGTGCTTATCATCGAGAGCATCGACCGCCTGAGCCGCAGCAAGGTGGGCGAGGCCCTCCAGCTCTTCATCTCCATCCTAAACAGCGGCGTCTCCATCGTCACCCGCGAGCCGCGCCGAACGTACACGCAGGACTCGATCAACGACATCGCCGCCCTGCTCGAGCCGCTCATCTACATGAGCCGCGCCCACGAGGAGTCGGCGACGAAGTCGTTCCGCTTGCGCGACGCCTGGGCCAAGAAGAAGGAGCGGGCGTCCCAGGGCCTGCCGATGACCCGCATGGCCCCGCGCTGGCTTGAGCTGACCGACCGCGGCTACCGGCTCATCCCCGAGCGAGCGGAGACCGTGCGGACGATTTTCCGGCTGAGCGCCGAAGGGCTGGGGGTCCAGCGCATCCTCCACTACCTGGTGGCCAACCCGAAGAAGCACCCGCCGTTCGGTGCGTCCGGGCGGTGGCGGGACAGCTACGTCCTCCAAATCCTGAACAACCGGGCCACGTTCGGCGAGTTCCAGCCCCAGACGCGAGAGGAGGGCGACCGGCGGGTCGATTGCGGCAGCCCGATCAAGAACTACTTCCCGCCCGCGGTCACTGAGGAGCAGTTCTTCCAGGTGCAGGCCGGGATGAAGTCGCGATTCCGCGTCCTCGGCCGGCCCGGCGAGTACGAGACCAACCTGTTCACCGGCCTCGTCTACCACGCCGAGGACCGCACCCGAATGTCGGTCCACACGTTCCGGCAGGCGACCACGAAGTACGGGGAGAGCAAGCCTTACCGCTACCTCACGTCGGGCGCGACGGCGAACGGCTCGACCCGCCGCGGCAAGGGTCTGTCATTCCCTTACCCGCCGTTCGAGCAGGGCGTATTGCAGGCACTCTCCGAACTGACCGCAAACGACGTCCTCGGCGAGGAGCGGGAGGACGACGAGCGCGAGGCCGAGATCGCCGAGCTAAGCGGCAAGCTGGTGGTCACGGACCACCGCATCCAGGACGCCGAGGAGAAGGCGGCCGACCCGGATGAAGAAACCCCGGAGGCGTACCTCGGGTTGCTCAAGACGCTGCACAAGTCGAAGAAGGGGATTGTCCGTCGGCTGGAAGAGTTGAAGGCGGACGCCGCGACCTGCAAGGCCGTCAACCTCGGCGAGGTACAGTCGCTACTGGGGCTGCTGGGGTCCGTCAAGGGCGGCGAGCTGAAGGACGTGCGGCGAAAGCTAAAGGCGAAGGTCCGAGGCGTCGTCAGCGAAATATGGGTCCACATCACGCGGGTCAGCCACATGCAGCGGGTCGCCCAGGTCCAGATTCACCTGCGGAACGGGACGGTCAAGAAGCTGGCGATTCAGCACACCTCGGGCTTGCGGGCCAAGTCGCGCAGGTCTACCTGAGACAGGTCGGGGAAGGCCGCCAGGGCCAACGAGGCGGGCGTGCCGGGCGGCAGGTAGCACACCGCCGACGGCACCCCCGTCAACATCTCGGCCTCCTTCGCGGTCTGTTCGCACAATTCGTAGGCTGGGTCGGGCCGGCGGAATTGCACGGCCCTGCACCAGTTCTCGATCCACGACTCGCCGTCCCAGCAAAGCCCCCGACTGTTGACGACGACGAAACAGTCACCCTGGCCCGACGGCCCTGCCGCTTCACCTCGCAGGACTTGTTCGTCAGCGGCACCGGCCATACCCAGGTGAGCTACTCGATCAGGCGTCTCCTGTACCGCCATCGCCTTTGTCTCCAGCAGCTGGCCATCCGTGGCCGCTCCGATAATCGCCGACCAATCCCTGCACTCCGCGACTGTCCCGGTCCCGCCGTGCCGCTTCGAGCGTCGCGCTTGTCCGCCAACTCGCACCCGCGCCGGGCCGCGCCCGGTGGGTGACAGGCTGATTGTTCCACACCTCCGGTCGCACGCCGGTCCCCCCGTGCGACCGCCGCGAAACACCGCCACACGGGTCCGGGAAATCGTGAAGGCCGGGAAAAAAACAAAATATCTCGGTGTTCGAAGAGTTTTTGGGAAAATGACTTGCGCCGCAATACTCGCGCGGGGTTAGCGATTTCAATCTTGCTGCTATCGGGTTTTTTGGAGATCAATGGTTGCCTTGCACCACGTATTGCGGAGGAGGGCAGTCATGGCGACGGGCGTGTCAGTGGCGGGCGCGGAGAGCGGGATCCCCCTATGGGCCAGGCAGGAGTGGACGACAGCATGCGTGCGGGCGAGGACCCGGGAGGTCGGGCTGTATCTGTGGTGCTGGGAATTCTCGGAGGAGGACCGCCGGCGGCTGGGCGGTAACCTGAAAGCGGCCTGTGCCCGCCACGGCGGGGCGGTGGGCATGTGGCGGTGCCTGCACGGCGTGTCGGTGCGCCGGGCCGAGGTGGATGTCTGCGTCCGGGCCGGCTTGCTCGACGCCAAGCGCGGACGAGTCCTTTTGCAGCACATCGGCGAGGAGCCGGCCGACCCGGCCGCAGCGGTCGCCGCGGCGATCGACGCCGGCGGGCTCGTGCTTGTGGAGGCGAGGCGAGAGGCCTATTGGCAGGGCGAGTGGGTCGGAGGCGAGGACGGTCTGCCCGGTGCCTCGTGGGACCTCTTATGGCACCTCGCTCGGTCATCGAAGGCAGGTGCGGCGTTAGACGAGTACACCTACCGGGGCGCAAAAAGTAAGGACCCGAAGGCCATGACCAAGAAAAAGAGCCGGTTGATAAAGGAGGACGGGTTCCCGATGTCACTGGCCGACTTGGTGGTGCTAGCCGGGCGAGGCAATTACCGGCTGAACCTGCCGCCATCACGCATTCGCGTGTTCGAGCGCGGGATCGGCGACTCGGACCGGGAGTGGACGCCGTGAGCTCGGACCCAGAGTCACCGGCAACCTCAGTACCCCCTTTATGCCGCCACAGCGTATTGAGGACGAGTGTGACCTAAGCACCCTTCGCCCGGTCTCCGGCAGTGCCAACCGGACTGCGGCAGTAGCCACTCCGGCGAGACTCGCGGCGCTAAATACTCTTTGATTTTGTGTCATAACATCATGAAAGGGCGATTAGCCCTCGGCCCGCACCGTCCGCCTTCACGCCTAACACGTCCGACCCCGCGCGACCCGCCGGCCGCGCGGGGTCGTTTCATTTCCACCATTTCGTCGGGAGTCGCGCCAGGCGACCCGTACGCGACCCCGACACGCCATCGTCACGGCAGGCGGGCGCGCTGAAACGGGCCCCCCGGCCAGGGACGTTCCCTGGCCCGTCCACACACGAGACTGTCCCGCCCCGGCCGGGGCCGCGCACGAACCGGCCCGGCCGAGGTGGGCACATACGGAGATGAGATCGTGGCCAGAAAGCAGAAAACCCTGACCCCCCGCAACGGCCATACGCTGGTCGTTTGCGTCTGTGCCCGGATTAGCGGCTGCCCCAAGCAAAAAGAACTGAGCCTTGAGGATCAGACCGACCTCTGCCGGGAGGTGGCCGAGTCCGACTACTCGGGGCCGGTCGAATATCACATCATCGCGACGAAAGGCAAGGGCGAGCGGCTCGATCGGCCCGAGCTGAAGCGCCTGGAGAACCTCCTCCGCACCCGCACGGTGGATTTGCTCATCGCCGAGGACCTCGGCCGCATCGTACGCGGCCCGGAGGCCGTCCGCTTGTGCGGCATCGCCGTCGACCAAGGCACCCGCGTGATCCTGATCAATGACGGCATCGACACGGCCGACGAAGCGTGGTACCCGGACATGCTCTCCGCCACCCGCGACCACGCCGGCCACAACGTCCACACCTCCCAGCGACTCAAACAGCGGCTGATGAACCGCTTCGTGCGGCTCGGTGCCGCGACCCCGCGGCAGATCTACGGCTACGTCAAGCCGAAGGGCGCCCAGACCTTCGACGACTGGCGGATCGACCCGAAGGCGACCGAGATCTACAAGGAGTGGTTCCGCCGCCTGCTGGCCGACCCCAACTGCTCCGCGATCGCCGACTGGCTCAACGCCAAGGGGGTGCCCACCGGGCGGTATAGCCGCCGGAAGACCTGGGACGGCAAGATGGTCCGCCGCATCACCGCCAACCCGATCCTCATCGGCCGGCCCGAGCGAGGTCGCCGCCACTCCGTGAAGAAGAACGAGACCGGCCGCCGGGAGTCGGTGAAGAACCCGGACGGGCCAAAGGTCTACGAGGCCCCCCACCTCGCCCACGTCGACGAGGCGACGTTTCTCAAGGTCAACGAGCTACTCCGGCGCGCGAACGCCGGCCGCGGCCGCAAGCCGGTCGACGGCCACGACCCCTTGGCGAACGTGTCGCGCAAGCGGACGCGGTTCCCCGGCAACTGTGCGCTGTGCTGGTACTGCGGGCGGAAGTACCTGTGGGGGGCCAACGGCGTCGCCTGCCACCTTTCGTGCGCGGGCTCGCGCGAGTACCGGTGCTGGAACTCGATCGGCATCGACGGGCCCTTGACGGCGGTTCGCCTCTTGGACGCCATTACGGCTGAGTTCGAACGGCTCGACGGGTTTGACGTTCAACTCCGCGAGATGGTCGCGCGGGCCGCGCGCGACGGCTCCGACGAGGACGGCCGACATTGGTCCGAGCTAACCGCGGCGGAGGCGGGCCTGGCGAAAGAGCAGGAGAACCTCCTCAACATGATCGCGCTAATGGGTCCGCGGACGATGCTGGCCGAGAAGCTGGCTGACCTCGAGCGCCGGCAGCGCGACCTGGCCGCGCGCCGCCGCCAGCTGGAACTCCGCCGCGGCGAGCTGCCCCGACTGCCCGAGTCGGTCGAGGCGCTGCGGCAGATGTTCCGGGACCAGACCCGTGACCTGGCCGTCAACTCGTTCGAGTGCGCCGACGTCCTGCGGCAATTGGTCACGGGGTTTCACGTGTACCTCGTCCGCTGCGTCAACAGCAACCGGTTATTGCCGCGGGCGCGGGTGACGGTCCGGCTGGCCGGCGTCGTCCCCGACGCGGCGCGGGTACCGGAGTTCGACGCCTGGCTGACGCGCACCTTCACGCTGGATCTGTTCAAACCGACGCAGACGGTGCGGATCCTCGGCGACGTCGTTCGCTTGGATGCGAAGGGCCTGGACCAGCACGAGATCGCACGTCGGCTGTTGGTGACCCAGACCGCCGTGCATAACGCGCTGAAGCTAGCCCGGCGGATGCGCGAGCTGGGCCTCGACTCGCCATACGTACTGGTGACCGAGGTCCTGGACGATGTTGGTAAGTTGCGGCGGCACAAGCACCCACGATACCGGTTCGCGCCGCTCGACGGCTACCAGCCTCCGCCCGTTTGATCGTTCAGTGTCTCCAACCTCGAAGTCTCGATCGGCCCTGGTTGCATAACCAGGGCCGTTTCATTTTTCCGAAGGGAGAACCATGTCGTCCCACGATCCCGACCCGCCGAAAGTGCGACCCCCGAAGGTTCGCGACGGCCCGGTCGCCCCAGGCTCGCCGACGCACCGTTTGCTGGAAATGGCCGCCCGGGCGATCGCCCGGGCCTGCCGGCGCAACCGCCCAGCCGGTCAATCAACACCTCGCCGCCCGAACGACTCCCGCACATGACGGGGAAGTCGGTTCACATGCCATCCCATTCTCGGTCGGCATCAACGACGTCCGGCTTTCGAACAATACCGCTTTTGGGAGGTGACAATTCATGTCCCCATCGAACCTCGCCCGAGCCTTGGCAGCCTTGATTCCTGCATGCCGGCCTGCTTACGTCTGGGGGCCGCCCGGCTGCGGCAAAAGCAGCATCGTGCGCCAGGCCGCCGACGCCCTTGGTCTTGGCCTGATCGACCTGCGCGTGACCTTGCTCGACCCCGTCGATTTGCGCGGTCTGCCGCGGCTGACCGACGATGCGGCAGTTTGGGTTCCGCCGGCGTTC
>CAZNSL010000069.1:0-5932 GCA_964574975.1 uncultured Alcaligenaceae bacterium
GGTGATGGAGAAGGCGAAGGACGTATTGGTGCTGCGTGCCCCGTACCAATGGGACGACGTCGGCAGTTGGCTGGCCCTGGAACGGATGCACCCGCAGGACGCCGACGGCAACACGGTGCTGGCGACGCACGCCGGCCTGAACACGACCCACTGCGTCATCGTCGGCGACGCCAGTAAACTGGTGACGACCATCGGCGTCAGCAACCTGCTCATCATCCAGGACGGCGACGCACTACTGGTGGCCGACCGCCGCGAGGAAGGGACGGTCAAGCTGCTGGTCGAGCGGCTGAAACAGACGGGGCTGGAGAAGTACCTCTAGTCTTCGGAACGCGACGCTTCGCGGAAGTCCCCATGCGTACCGTACTCGCCTGGTCGGCCCACGCCTTTACCGCCCTCGGCCTGATTGCGGCGGCGCTCATCGCCGTGGCGATCGTCCGCGGCGACTACCGCGGCGCGTTCCTCCTCATGCTCGCCGCCACGCTCATCGACGCCGTGGACGGCACCTACGCCCGCGCCGTCCGCGTCAGCGCGGCACTGCCCAACTTCGACGGCCGACGGCTCGACGACCTGATCGACTTCCACACCTTCACGACGCTGCCGTTGCTACTCATCTGGCGAGCCAAGATACTGCCGGCCGGCGACGACTTTTGGCTGCTGTTGCCTTTGGTGGCGAGTGCGTACGGTTTCTGCCAGGTCGAGGCGAAGACGGCCGACGGATACTTCCGCGGCTTCCCGTCGTACTGGAACATCGTCGCATTCTACCTGTACTCGCTGCCGTGGCCGCCGGGCTGGGCGCTCGCACTGGTCGTCGGTCTGGCACTGCTGACGTTCGTGCCGACGGTGTACCTGTACCCGACGCGGCGCGGGAAGTTGAACCTAGTCGCCAACCTCCTGGCGGCGGTGTGGGCCGTCGTCCTCATCGACGCGATCGTGCGCCTGCCCGCGTCGCGCCCGGCGACGATCGACGCCCGAACGCTCGCTTCGCTGGCGTATCCGGCGTTCTACATGGCTGCGTCGTTCACCGTGACCGTCCGGCGCAAGAAGCGAGCGCCGCCTTCCGCGAAACGACCCTAACGGCGGGACGACAGGTCCACGTCCACCCGACTCTTCTTGTTCGTGCGCGGGTCCACGATCGTCAGCTTCAAGGTGCCGCTGCTCGCCCGCGCTGCGTCGATCAAGTCATTGGGGTGCAGCATCAGCTTGCCGTCCGCATCGAGGATCAACGTGCCGATCCGTAGTCCGGCCTTCTCGGCAGGGCTGCCCGCTTCGACCTCCGTGACCTTCACCGCAATCTCGGTGTCGTAGAAAGACAACTCGGTAACGGCCCCTAGCCGGCCACCACCACCACCACCACCGCCGGGGGCCGCGGGAGGTGTCGGGGCCGGGGCCGGAGCGTCCGGCTCCGATCCGCCCAGCTTCACCGTCACGGGAGTGTCGCGCCCGGTGCGTACGTCGCGCACGGTGAGCGTCAGCGTCGGGCCGCTCTTGCGCAAGGCAGCCGCGAGTTGTTCGGGACTGGTGATGGCGGCCCCGTTGGCGGCAACGAGAATATCGCCGACTTCCACGCCGGCCTTGGCCGCCGCGCCGGCGGGTTCGACCTGAGTGACCTTGAGAGCCGTCCGTTGGCCGAGCGAAACCGGATCGGCCGACAACCCCAGCGATCGGCTCGTGGTCGGTGCCGGCGTGGGGTCACGGCTCACTTCTGTCGGCGGTTTCGGCGCGTCGGCCGCGGGAGCCGGCATCTTGACTTCGATCTGGGCGGCCCGGCCGGTGTTGACGTCCAACACGATCAGCGGGAACGACCCGCCGCTGCGTGCGAGCGCGTCGAGTTGGTCCATCCCGGTCAACGCGCCGCCCTTGGTCCCGACGATCACGTCGCCGACTTCGAGACCGGCCTGCTGCGCCGGGCCGCCGCGCTCGACGCTGGTCACGCGCAGGCCGGCCCGACCATCGACCTTGGCAGCCTCGGTCGTCAGCCCCAGCGGCGAACGCTCTTTCGGGCGCTCGGGCGCACTCGGAGCCGGGTCCGCCGGGGACGCGTCCACGGGTCGTTCGGCCGTCAGGTCACACCAATCGGGAAACGTGCCCTCCCAGCCGCCCTGGTCGCGCGGCACCAGGTACGCGCGCACCTGCGACCGCTCGGCTGGCGGTGCGGCATAACTGCCTCCCGCAGCATCCTGAAGCTGAAAGACGTGGACGTAAACCACGTCGCCCGGCGCTGGGATCGACGGCCGGGTTGTTCCCTTGAGCGGCTTTCGCCCTTCGCAGCGCTGAACCTCGACTTGCACGAGATAATCCGTGCGCCCCTTCCGGTCGCTGCGGAATACCTGCCGGACGACACCATCGACGACGAGGGCCGCATCGCCCTTGGCTACTCGCTCGCGCTGTTGCGCACCGGCGGGGATCGCCCAGAGTGCAAGAGCCGTTGCCACAAGTCCCAGCCGCGCTACGTGTCGGACCATGATATCCTCTCCGATGGTGCCTCGAAGTCTCGTCGATAGCATATACCGACTCCCCGGATCCCGTCTGCGGCGTGGCTCGAACCGAATCCGCGGCGCGCGGGGTTGTCGGTCACGGCAGCGTCACCGCTCGCCCGTCGTTGCGCTGCGACAGGTATCCCACTACCACGGGGTCGATCGACACCGGCAGCGCCTTGACCGCACCGTCGGCCATCGCGAACTGGCACACGCCCGAATGCCAACTCCCGAACTGCGAGACGAAGGCATCGTCGGTACCGCGGGCCAGCGGCGAGCCGACGCCGGCAACGCGCGAGACGACCCACGGATGGTCGCCGTTGTAGATCGAGCCGTCGCCGAAGTTGGCGGCCAGGTTGGCGGCGACGTTCCTTCCAAATGTTCCCGGCTTCAGGTACTTCTCGCCGATCAGCAGCGTATTGCTCAGCCCATCCGAGATCGCCGCGAAGGATGTCTGCGATTTCCACGGCGCGAGCCGCGGCGGTGGGCCGTTGACGGCGTACAGGTGCGGCGGTTTGGCTATCACCATCGCCCCGTTGCCGCCGAGGCCGCCCGCATTGTAGTCGGCTCCCATGTCGCTGCCGACCGAGCAGGCGTAATCGCCGAGCGCTCCGGGGTAGTGCATTCGGCTACCGGAAAACGGAACGTCCGGCGTGTCGCCGGAGAGGCTCGTTGCCGGCTCGTCGCTCGCCGTCCGCCGGCTGGGGCAGAAGTAGATCGGCACCCGCGTGGCCCGTAGCGCGTCGCCCTCGGCCACGGTCGTGCCCTGGTCGTAGTACCAGCGCCGGGGGTCCCAGCCGCGGGCGAGGTTGCCCTGCTCGATGTACGGCAGGATCAGCACCGTCCAGGCGACGCCGCCGGCGCGGTCGAGCCGGCTGGGCGGCAGGCACTGATGGCCGTCGTGGTAGTTGTGGGCGGCGAGACCGAGCTGTTTGAGGTGGTTGGCGCAGGCGGTGCGGCTGGCCGCCTCGCGGACCTTTTGCACGGCCGGCAAGAGCAGGCCGATCAGGACCGCGATGATGGCGATGACGACGAGCAACTCGACGAGGGTAAAACCCAACTTACGGCGAGCGCGCGATGCGAACACGCGAGAACCTCCCGGCGCAATGTCACCCGGGCGTCTCATCATCCCACAACGGGCGGACGATCGCAACACGGCGATCCCGCCCCGGAGTCAGGAGGGCGGCATCCACGCAGCGGAAGCGGGGTCACTTCGCGCGCGGCTTGAGGATCTCGGCCAGCACGTCCGGCTTGGACGCAACGCGCTCCAGTTCCAGGTAGCGCAGGCCGTCGGCGTAAGGCACCGCGACCGTGCGGAACTCCTCGCCGTCCTCGATCAACAGCACCACCTTCCGACGGGTGACGCTGTCGGCGATGGCGTCCCGGAGGCGGTTCGTGCTGAACTTCTTGCCGTTCACGCCGATCACCTTCATACCCGGGGCGATCCCCGCCTTGTCCGCCGGCAGTCCGGGGTCCACGGCCCGGATTTCGCCGCCCTGGAGGACGAGACCGAGCGAGTCCGCGGCGGGATTGTCCGGGGGCAAGGTGGCTCCCTTCAGCCCGGTCCCCGCCGGTTTGTCGGAGTACTTCAGCCGGTAGCCGAGCCGGCCGAGGACATCGAGCGGAAGCGACTCTTGCACGGCTTCCACGCGCCGGCGCAGGAACGCCTCCCAGTCGTACTCGGCCGTGGCGTTCAAGTCGCGGACGACGTCGGCGAGGTCGAACCCGGCGACCGTCGCTCGGCCCGGCACCGCCGCGAAGAACCGCTTGCAGAAATCGTCCAGCGACTTCGCGCCGTCGGTCGTCTCGCGGATGATGGCGTCGCACTCGTACCAGAGCAGCATTCCTTCCATGTAGAAGTCCTGGACCCGGCGCAGTTGGTTCCACGATTTGCCCGGGTTCCGGGCCAGGTGGGCGGCGACCGCCGTGTCCACGAGTGGTCGCCACTGCCGGCCGGCGGTTCGGGCTAGCCCGCACGTGTGGGCGGCGAGCGCGACCTTGTACTCGTCGGGCGTAAGCAGCCCCGCCCGCACCGACAGGACCTCGCCCAGGTACTCGGTCAGCCCTTCGTACACCCACAAAAGCCGGGTCTTCTGCGGCGTGTGGAAGTCCGGGGTAATCATCGCCGTCGGCCGACGGTACTTGCCGCACCAGGAATGGGCGTATTCGTGCGGCAACAGGTTCGCCAGCCACCACCCCTTGCGGAGTCGCTCGTCGACCAGTCCCCGTTCGCCGACGCCGTTGAGGCTGCACGCGAGGTGTTCCAACCCGAACTGGCCGAGGGCATCGCTGCACGCGACGAGGAAGTGGTAGTCGCGATAGTGGGCGACGCCGAACAGCGCCCACGCCTCCCGGACCACCCGCGAGTACAGTTCCACCACCTTCGGGTCCAGGTTCAGCGCCTCGGGCGACTCGGATGTCAGGTGCAGGAAGGCAGGCGGGCCGGGGCCAGCGTCGAGCTTGAACGTCTTGAGGTGCCGGCCGGCGATGAGCGGGCTGTCCACCAGCGCGGTCAGGGAGACGGGCCGGAACGCGGTGACGCCGGCCTTGTCCCGGTCCGGCTCTGCCTTCAGGGCGCTGGCGTGCTTCCAACCGTCGGGCAGCCGCAGCCGGAGGTCAACTCTCTGGTCGTCGGCCGCCGGCCCCTGCGGGTAGACGAGGCACGTGTTCCAGTTGATGACGCCGACATCGCGGGTACCGGCCGTGTGGATGCCGGCCGCGCTTGGCCCGGTCGATTCGCAGACGGTGTCCAGCTTCACCCGCACCGAACGGGTCCCCTCTGGCACCTGGACGATGAAGCAGTGCAGGTCCACCTCGTCGCGGGCCCACGGCACGACAGTCCCGTCGGCGCTCTCCACCCGGAACCCGGCCACATCTTCGACGCGGCCGTGCGGGCCGTGCGAGCCGGGGAACCACTTGGGATACCACAGCCGCAGCGGCCCCGATTTGCAGGGGATGTCCAGGGTGGTGTGGAGCAGCTTCCGCGGCAGTTCCCGGGCGTCCACTTCGATGGCAACGGCCGGCGCCTCCGCGGCGGTCACCGATCCAACGACCAAGCCCAGGCCCACGAGGACGGCGGCAATGCGAACGCGTTCGTGCGACATGGGATTGTCCCTGAATGGGTGAGGGGTCACACGCGGGTACATCTCGTCGCGTGTCGTCCGCTCCAACGAGGGGGCGACTGCCCTCCGATTCCCCAAAGACGCATCGCATTACTTTTCGGCTTCCCACGAGGCTGGGAAGCGAAACAGGGGCTTACGGCCCGTTCGCCGTAAACCCCTGAAAGACTTCGAGTGCCGAGGACAGGACTTGAACCTGCACGGGGTTGCCCCCACTAGCTCCTGAGGCTAGCGCGTCTGCCAATTCCGCCACCCCGGCTCGGGAGGCTCATCTTAAGCACCGGCGGGCCGCGGTCAAGCAGTTACTTGGCCTTGGGCGCGGCCTTGAACTCCTCGGCG
>CAZNSL010000069.1:5942-12176 GCA_964574975.1 uncultured Alcaligenaceae bacterium
GCTCCTGAGGCTAGCGCGTCTGCCAATTCCGCCACCTCGGCCGTGCCGGGAAACAGTCTCACCATCTTAGACGACGCCGCGGGGCCGTCAAGGTTCGCACGGCGTCACGATCCCGGCTTCGGCGCGGCCTTGATCTCCTCGGCGGTCATCCGTTTGACCGTTTGCCCGTTGGCCATCAGCACCCAGCCGCCCGCTTCCGGGGCCGACTTCTCGTGGGCGAGGACGGCATTCGCGTCGCCGACCGGCGTTCCGTAGCGGACGACGATCTGCCCGGTTCGCAGGGCTTTCAGCGCGATCGGGTATCCCTCCTCGAACCGCTTGAAATCGCCCATACCGGTCGGCGGCCGCTTCAAGATGATGGCCGCCTCCTGGTACATGGCCCCGAGGTCTTTCAACTCGCTGGCCACGGCGGGAATCGGCCCAGCATCGCCGGTCGTCGGCTGAGTCTTGCCGCTCCCACAGCCCGCCAGCACGCCGGACAGCAAAAATAACAGCGCGCCGGCAATCCGGCTGCGAACCTTGGCCATGACGTTCACTCCGAGAGAATCGGGGCCGCGACCAACGCTCGCGGCCCGGTCGGCCATCGCGCATCAATCGGTCGTCGCGTTCGGCTCGCCGCCGGCGCGCGTGCCGATGGCACGCCAAACCGCCGGTTCGATACTGTCGCGCACCGTGCGGATCGAGCCGTCGCCGAAGCCGACGTTCACGCCGCCGGAGTGGTAGCTGCGGGCCGCCGTGTGAATCAGCGTGCCGCCGCCCTCCTGGCAGTCGCCGGTCGTCGCGTTCGGCGGGGCCGTGTGGTTGTAGGCGCTCGTGTACGGGATGCCGCGGTAGTACTGCAAGCCGAGGTAACGCAGCGAACTGGTCATCGCGCTGCACGCGGCCGGCGGCGTCAGCAGGTCGGTCGGGTTGCCCGAAAGCGTAGTGATCCGGGCGTCCCACAGGTCCACGGCCGTGGCAGTCGAAGTGTCGCCCTCCATGCGGCCGCGGCGGATTTCCGAGTACATGGCCGTGTTGCTGGTGCCGTCGGCCACGTCGCCGATCTTGACGTCACGGTCGATGACGAACATGCCCTGGAGGCTCAAAGGCGCGGGCGTGGCGACCAGGCCGTTGTACCCAGCGGCGTGGGCTCCGATATTGCCCATGTAGTTGCTGCGGCCGAGCGGGCCGACCGGCGGGGCCCAGATGCCGCTGTTGAAGACGGCGTCCGACCCGTCGGACGGGCAGATGAAGATCGGGATGTCGTCGCGCCGGGCGACGTTGTTTTCGGGGCCGGAGTGGACGTTGGCGACGGTCAGGACGAACTGGTTGTACTTGTTGGCCTGCTCGACGTACGGTAGGATTTGCGGGTGGAACGAGGATACCGCCGGCCCGCGCAGGCGGGGGAACTTGCTGTTGGAACTCTCGTAGTTGTGGGTGGCGAGGCCGAATTGCTTGAGGTTGTTCTGGCACTTCGCGCGGGCGGCCGCCTCGCGGACCTTCTGCACGGCGGGCAGGAGCAGCCCGATCAGGACGGCAATGATGGCGATAACGACCAACAGCTCGATGAGCGTGAATCCAGCACGACTACGACGCATGTGACGACGACCTTTTCGATGGAGAGAATACCGTCTCGGCAGGAGGGATAAAGGTGTCCATCAGGGGTGGGCGCAGGCTTTCTCCGCCCGTCGGAACACCGACGCTGTATTGTATGTTACAGGCAAGCCGAGCCACAGGAAAAAAGCGGAGATCGAGAGAAGTTTACCCACCCGGACGAATCACTTCGTCAGTATGAGCCGACCGCGCCGGGTCAGGCGCAGTCGGTAGCACTCGCCCTTGTGCTCGATCACTACCTCACGGCGGCCGGCGAAGAGTTGTTCCGCCAGTATGGGCGGGTCGCGCGGCTCGGCTGGCGGTGGGTCGAGGCGTTCGCCGTCGGGCACATCACTCATTGCTGTCCCTTCGAAATCCTCGGCCCGGGTCGTTGCCAATCCGTGCGACAGCAGTACTCTATCGACGAGTTGTTGAGAAGCAATCTCAATCTCAACAACTGGCCAAAGGTCGAGCACGCTCCGCTTCCGCGGCGAGGCCAACGCCTCCCGGTCGTACGCCACGCGGCTCACTCCCGAATCCGTCGCCCGGAGGAGTGTGTCGATGCGCCGCCGCGCCGCGTTTACCCTGATCGAACTGCTCGTCGTCATCGCCATCATCGCCGTCCTGATCGGGCTGCTACTGCCCGCCGTGCAGAAGGTCCGCGGGGCCGCCGCCCGCGCGAAGTGCCAGAACAACCTCAAGCAACTCGCCCTCGCCACTCACGGCTACCACGACGCCAACGCCAAACTGCCCTACGCCACGCTCGACAAGCAGCCAAACGAGGTCGCCGCCACGTGGTCCTCCGGCCTGATCCTGATCCTGCCGTTCCTGGAGCAGGATGCCGTTGCCCAGCGCTGGAACGTCAAGCTGCCGCGCAACGACGCCAGCACAGAGGTGACGCTCGGCTATTCGAACGCCAGCCTCCAGCAGAAGCTGATCCCGACCTACGTCTGCCCGGCGATGACGCCGCCGGACGGCCCGGTCGGCGGCACCGAGGAGCGCGGCTGGTGCAGCTACCTGTTCAACGCCGGCACGCCGAACGTCATCGACCACGCGTACCCGCCGGGCGGCGTCGAGGTCGCCTTCGACGGCGTCGTCCTGCCGCAGAAGCGCGACGTGCCGCTCAACCGCCCAGTCAACCTCACGGCGATCGTCGACGGCACCTCGAACACGTTTCTCGCTGGCGAGACCGACTTCAAGGCGAACGGCTTCGTCTCGACGACGCCGGGCGGGGTGTGGGCCTACGGCTACATCGGCTACAACTGGGGCACGGCCTTCCATCAGCTCAATAAGCACACCCACACTCTGCCGCCCGACGGCTACGGCGGGTTCCGCAGCGAACACACCGGCGGAGCGAACTTTGCGATGGCCGACGGGTCGGTGCAGTTCGTTCGGGATACGATTGCCCCCACGACGACGTACCGCTGGCTGGCGACCCGCGCCTGCGGCGAAGTCGCGTCCCTCGACCAGTAACCTCGCCGATCCCAAAGGAGACCCCGACCGATGAATCGCTGGCTGACCGCCGCTCTGGCCGCGTGCGTGGCGACCGCCGCCGCGCAGGCGCACTTCGTCTTCGTCGTGCCGGACGCCAAGGCTCCCGGCAAAATCACCGTCGTCTTCAGCGACTCGCTGGCGGCCGACGAGAACATCCCGGCGGCGAAGTTCACCGCCACCAAACTCACCTGCCGCGAGGCGGCCGGCAAGCCCGCCGCCGTGGACCACACCGCCGGCGACCATTCCCTGACGGCGACGCTGCCCGGCCGCGGGCCGCGGGTTGTCGTGGGCGAGTTGACCTACGGCGTCAGCGGCCGCGAAGGCATGAAGCCGTTCTTGCTCGTCTATCACCCCAAAGCGATCGTTGCCGGCGCGTCGTGGACGCTCGGCGAGTCGGCCCCGGTCGAGCTGGTGCCGGCCGGCGAGCCGGGCAAGCCGCGGCTGCGCTTCCTCGCGGCTGGCAAGCCCGTCGCCGACGCCGAAGTCACCGTGATGAAGGCCGACGACACGCGGGAGAAGTTGAAGACCGACGCAGCTGGCTACACGCCGGTTTTCGCCGCGAGTGGTCGCTACGGCGCGTGGGCGAAGTCGTCCGAGGCGAAGTCCGGCGAGCACGGCGGCAAGAAGTACGAGGAGGTCCGTCACTACGCCACGCTGGTCGCCGACGCGCCACCGGCGTCGAAGTACCCGGCGTCGCCGGAGGCCGTATCGAGTTTGGGGGCCGTGGTCTGCGACGGCTACCTGTACACCTACGGTGGCCACGCGGGCAAGACGCACCGCTACTCGTCGGAGTCCGCGTCGGGCAAATTCCGCCGGCTCAAGCTCGCCGGCGGCACCGCCTGGGAAGAGCTGCCCGGCGGGCCGGCCATGCAGGGCATGAACCTTGCGGCCCACGGCGGCAAGCTCTACCGCGTCGGCGGCATGCAGTCGCGCAACAAGCCCGGCGAGCCGGGCGATAGTTACTCGATCGCCGACTGCGCCCGCTTCGACCCGGCCACACGCACCTGGGAGGCGCTGCCGCCCTTGCCGGAAGCCCGATCGTCGCACGACGTGGTCGCTTGCGGCGATGCGCTGGTCGTCGTCGGTGGCTGGGTGATGAAGGGAGCCACCGAGCCGACCTGGCCGGAGACGGCGTTCGTCCTCGACCTGGCCGCGCCGAAGCCGGAGTGGAAGACGGTGCCGCAGCCGTTCAAGCGCCGCGCTCTGACGGCCGCGGCGGTCGGCGGCAAGGTCTACGTCTGCGGCGGGCTGACCGAGGACGCCTCCACGGAGCGACGCGTGGACGTGTTCGACCCGAAGGCCGGCACCTGGACGGCCGGCCCGGAATTCCCTGGCGAGGGCAACGGCTTCTCGCCGGCCGCGTGCGAGTCGGGCGGCAAGCTGTACCTCAGCACGGCCGACGGTGTGGTCCGCCGGCTCGACGGTTCGACGTGGGAAACGTTCGGCACGATCAGCCTGCCGCGCCGCGTCCATCGGCTCGTGGCCGACGGTGCGACGCTCGTGGCCGTTGGCGGTGCATCGCGCGAGGGGAACGTGCGGCTGGTCGAGGCCGTCGTGCCACAGTGACCTTCGTACTCGCGGGCTGAAATGCGATGATGCTTCATCGCCAGCCCGGAGCGCAAGCGACGGGAAGTCCGACCCGTCGCTTGCGCTTCGGGCTGGTGAGGGAAGTACATCCGATGGGTTACGATGCGGCTAGCGACGCGCAGATCATCTCCTTGTCGTTGCGGGCGAAGATGCACCGCTCCGCGAACGCCGGGTGCGACCAGACGACTGTCCGCCCGCGGGCCGTCTGGCTCGGGTCGATGAGGTGCGCTCGCGACAACTCCTCGTAGCCCTTCGGCGACAGCTTCGCCAGGATCAGATCGCCGGCGTCCGTGAACAGCACGAAGCGGTCGCCCTGCGGCACGATGAACGTGGTGCCGCAGAACGCTTTTTCGACGCCGAGCGGTTGCGTCGTCGTCCACAGGGTCTTGTTGGTCGCCGCGTCGATGCACGACAGCTCGCCGAAGCCTCCAGTGCCGTAGATGTACCGGCCGTCGAACCACGGCGACGCCATGACGGCGTGCAGGCCGTCGGGCTTCTGCGGGTTGTTGCTCGCGCCGCGCCAAGCGACCTCCGCACCGGTCGCCGTCAGCTTCGCCATCAACGGCCCGTGGTAGAAGCACGAGACGAACACGCGGTCGCCGGACGCACGGGGCATGGCGATCGACACGGCCGGGCGCTGCACCGCGGCCGGGTCGGCCGGGTAGTCGAGCGACCACAACTCTTTCCCCGTCGCCGGGTCGATGCCGTTGACGCTCTGGTCGAAGAAGGTCACGACCTGCCGCCGGCCCGCCGCATCGACGATCACCGGCGGGGCGTAACAGACCTCGGTAGCCGTCAGCGCCTTCCAAACCTGGTTGCCGGTAGCGAGGTCGAGGGCGACCACGGCACTGCCGTCGCCGCCGGCGAGGACGATGAGCTTGTCGCCCTCGATCAAGGGCGACGCTGAGTAGCCCCAGACCGGCGGCTTGGTCTTATACGCATCGGTCAACTTCTTCGACCAGACGACTTTGCCCGTGGCCGCGTCGAGGCAATGCAGGTCGCCCATCGTGCCGAGTGCGTAGACCTTGCCGGCGTGGACCGATGGCGTCGTCCGCGGCCCGGTTGGGTAACTGATACGCGCGTACGGGCAGTCGTATTCGTGCTTCCAGACGATCTTGCCGGTGGCCGCGTCGAGGCAGAGGACGCGCTCGGTGCCGGGGAGGGTGCCGCGCTGCGGATCGGCGTCGTTGGGCAGCCCTCGCGGCGACTCGCGGTCCATGACGTAGACGCGATCGCCGACGACAGCGGGGCCGGAGTAGCCCGCGCCGAGCGGCACGCGCCACAGCACCTTGGGGCCGCCCGCGGGGAGCTTGTCGAGAAGACCGGTCTCGCGCCACACGCCGTCGCGGCGTGGGCCGAGCCAACCGGGCCAGTCGTCGGCGCGGGCCGGAGCGCAGAGACAAAAGACGAGGCACAGCGCGCGCAGTGTCATGGGTCAACCCATCGGTGAGTATGGCAGCCGGAGAAATGGCCCGCCGTCACACCGACAGTCGCGGCCCACGGCGGATTAGGGACGCTGAGCGTGACGCCGCGAGCCGAGCTGGCGCCGCGAGGGCGTGGGGCAGCGCGAGCGGGGGCGGC
>CAZNSL010000070.1:0-12112 GCA_964574975.1 uncultured Alcaligenaceae bacterium
GCGGCAACTGGTCGAGGATTGGTTGCGGCAACGAGCGGCGGCGGCGAAGCACGCATTTACCGCGGAATCCCTTGCGCCCGCCGCGCCAGCGAGGGGTACGCACATACCCCTCGCTGGCGCGTCGGGCTCAAGGAAGCCGCCCGAACTCGTCGTCCTCTGCCGCACGCTCGACCAGCTCGACGCCGCTCTCGCGTGTCGGCCGGCCGCGGTCGTCTGCGACTTCGAAGATCTGCGCCGCTACCGCGACGCCGTGCCGCGCGCCCGCGCCGCCGGCGTGTCCGTCGGCCTGGCGACCTTGCGCATCCAGAAGCCGGCCGAGGAAGGCCACCTACGGCAAATCGCCGGTTTCGGCCCCGACTTCCTGCTCGTTCGCAACCTCGCCGGGTTGGTCGTCTACCGCAACGAGTTCCCGGCGATCCCGCTCGTCGGTGACTTCTCGCTGAACGTCGCCAACGAGCTGACGGCCAACCTGCTGATGTCGCGCGGCCTGTCGCGGCTGGTGCCGAGCTACGACCTGAACTGGGAACAACTCGCCGCATTGATCCGTCGCAGCGACCCGGCGTGGTACGAGGTTGTGATCCATCAGCACATGCCGATGTTTCACATGGATCACTGTGTCTTTGCGGCGTTCCTGTCGGAGGGACACGACCACCGCGACTGCGGTCGGCCGTGCGACCGGCACCGCGTCGAGCTGCGCGACCGCGTCGGGGCCGAGTTTCCGGTGCTGGCCGACACCGGCTGCCGCAATACCGTCTTTAACAGCGTGCCGCAGTCGGCCGCCGAGTTCCTACCGCGGATGCTCGGCCTGGGTCTGCGCCGCTTCCGCGTCGAACTGTTGCGCGAGACGCCGGACCAGGTCGCACCGCTGGTCGAGCGCTACCGGGCGATCCTGACCGGCCGCGACGATGGCCGGGCGACCTGGCGGCAACTCCGGGCGCTCAACCAACTCGGCGTGACCCGAGGGACGCTCCAGTTGGTGTGATTTCCCCTACCCATCGCCGCGCCGTTCTGGTGAAATACCTAGATGAAGCTCCTCGTCCGTTCGGTTGGTGAATGGCAGCGGCTGGTCGCACCCGACTGGCTGTTCACGGCCGGCGTCCTTGGCATCGTCGTCGGCATCGAGGCGCTCGGACGGATCAGCGACACGGACCTGCACGACCTCTTGGCCGCGGTCACGCTCGTCATGCTCGGCATCGGCATCGGCCTGCGTCACCGGCGGCGACGGCTGGGGTGGGTGAGAGCGCTCGGCCGTGCCGCCGCCCGATTCGGCTCAGCCGCTCGTGCCTGGACCTTCGAGATCGGCCTGGACCTCCGCGGTGAACCGCGCGTCCGCCGCGGATCGCCGCCGATCATCCTCGCCCTCGCCGGGGTCCTTGCCGCCTGGGCGATTGCCGCCACAATTTTCGCCGGCTACCTGCCGCACGGGCTGCGGGCTGCCGTCGCGCCGCGGTTCTACCTCGGCTACCTGCTGCCGATGGCGAGCGTCTGGCTGGCGCTCATGGCCATGACGCTCCTGGCGATGTTCCTGCCGTACGCGCTGATTCACGATGCCTTCGTCGCTGCACACTCCGGCCCCGGCCCGCGGCCGCGCCGCCGCGAGTTCTGGACGCTTTGCACCTACTACTGCGGCCTGACGATCCTCGGGGCGTTCCTGCCGGTCGCCGCGAGCCTGCTGGCGTGCGCCGCCCTCCTCGCGGTTTACCTCGGCGCTTGTTGGCTGCCGCACCGCACGGACGTGCGCTTCCTCTGGCGGCCGCACCAGTCGATCCAGGTCCGTTCGCTGTCGTGGGGCCTGTGGGTGACGTGGGAGTTCACGCTGATCGCACTGGCGCTATGCGCCCTGGTGCTGACGGCCTGCGGCGACCGCGCCTGGGGCGAGCTACCCCGACCGGAGACCATGCCCGTCACCGCCATGCTCGGCCTGACGCTCGCCTGGCTCGCGCCCGGCACACTGGCAGCACTGACCGTCCAGATGATCCTCGGCCGGCTGCGCGACCCGGCACGCCCGGACAAGCCCACTGCGTACCTGTCCGGCGCGGCGGAGTTGGGCAAGGCCCTCGCGGCGCATGGCTGGCGTCTTCGCACAACCGGGCGGCCCGGCGCGACCGATGTGCCTCTCGTCGCGGTGCGCGAGAAACTCGCAACGGAAAACGATGAGCCGATCTGGCCGTTGCCGGTAACTCCCGCCGACGCCGACGACCCGGCGTTCTGGCAGCGGATCGTCCGCCGCGACGAGATTCTCAAGCGGCGCAAATTCCTCGGCGCGCTCGAGGGCCTCTTCAAACGAACGGTCGGCCGGTCGAAACGGGCCGGCAGCGGTTACTGGGTCGCGCCGCACTTCTGGTTCGTGGGTGGGTTGATGCGCGACAGCCAGCGCGACGCCGACGAGGAGTTGGACCTGGCCGAAGGCTCCATCCTGTCCGGCACGGTCGGCCCGCCGTACCACCGCGTGCTGCCGCGCGGCGTCCGGCACCACCTGTACCAGATGCTGCGGGCGCTAGAGGTCGATCTGATCTTCGTCGAGGACGGTGTGAGCTTCAAACGGTTGCGGCGTGTGCTACGCGTGCTGTTCGAGGTGTTCGATGTCCACGGCGGACGGCGCGCCGTGCAGGAGGTCGACTTCCGCGGCCAGCCGGGCACGCGGGTGATGATCCACGACTTCCAGTTCGACGAGCCGTTCAAGAGCGAGACGTACCCGGAGCCGAAGTACGACTACCTGGGCCGGGCGCGCATCCTGCACATCTTCCGCGACCGCGGCGACAGCGAGGAGTTGGTGGAGCCGCCGTTCGACTTCACGCGCCGCCCGGCCCCGGCGGGGGCGGGGTGACGGGCGACTTTCTCGGTACGGCGAAGAAGTCGGCGACGCGACAGCGGAATCCTGGTATCTCCGGGTCGCCAGCGAGTTCGTCATTTCCGTCGAGCGTGACCGTGAGTTGGCCGGCGCGGTGGACGGCGAGCGTGCGGTCGTCCGGGTCAAGCAACCAGACGGCCCTGGTCCCCCAGCCGAGAAACTGCTGAACCCGACGGTTGATCCGGTTCGGGCGGTCGTTCGGCGAAACGACTTCGACGGCCAACACCGGCGGCTCCTCAAGGTACTTGGGGTTGAGCTGGTCGTACTCGGTCGTGCGGTCGTAGTAAGATATGTCGGGACCGCGAACCGTGTCTGGGTCGCGCTCCCAAACGATTCCGGCGTCGTTGCAGAATACCATGCCTTCGCCGACGGCAAACGTGAAGTTGCTCAAGATGCGGGTGATGTTGGTGCAAACGTGGCAGTGTTTAGAACCGGGTCGGCTCACCTCGACCACCTCTCCCCGTTCGAGTTCAAAGTGCTTCCCAGCATTCTCGGGTCGGTTGCAGAATTCGTAGAATTCGTCCGCCGTCATCAACTTCGTCGCCGGTGCGGTCGCCATGCGTCGCCTCCTTCGGCCACTATCCTAGCGTCCGGTCAAAAAAGACGGAACCCGGCTTCCGCGCGGGAAGCCGGGTTCCGCCCGTTCGTCAGCGTCCGAGTCAAAAGCCGCCCGAGATCACCTCGCCGCCGTTGCGGGTGAACAGCGCCCAGAGCGTCTTCGGCTCGACCGTCGCACGGATCGCGCGCACCGAGCCGTCGCCGAACGCGACGTTGAATACGTCCGGGTAATGTCCCAACAGTCCTTTGAGCGGGTCGGTCTCCGTCACTTCGATGTCGTCGGGCTTCGTCCACGGCACCGCCGCGCCGTCGCCGGCCTCCACGACCATGATCGTGTTCGAGGTGCCGTCCGATATCTCGGCGAAGCGGACGCCGGCCATACCGACCAGGACTCCGCCCATCGGCCCGCCCTGGCCCCACGGGGCGAGGTACGTCGTCTTGCCACCGCCGACTTTTTGTGCCGCCGAGGCATACACCGCCGGCATCTTGGCGATGAGCGGCTTGTTGGTCGGGCCGTCCCACGGCTCGTGGAGGTTGAACTGTTTGTAGAGTTCGCCTTGCTCCAGGTACGGCAGGATGTGGACGCGCCAGCTCAACAACGGCTTGCCGTCCGCCGACTTCGACGCCGCGTACGGGAACGCCTTCTTGGCGTCGTGGTAGTTGTGCCAGGCGAGGGCGATTTGCTTCAGGTTGTTCATGCTCTGCGACCGCGCGGCTGCCTGCCGGGCCTTGACCGCGGACGCGGCAATCAGTTCGAGCAACGGGCGCGAGTCCTCGTCGACGGCCATGACGACGCGGTCGCCTTCCGCCTTCGGGTTGAGTTGGGCGAGAAGCTTGGCCAGGCCAAGCAACTCCTTGGCCTCCCGCGTCTGCCCGGCTTGCTGAAGGACGGTCTCGACCAGGGCAGCGAGCGCCTTGGCCGCGTCGGCGTCCTCGGACTTCACCGTCAGCCGGGCGGCGAACTTCGGCCGCACGTCCAGGCTCAGGGCCGCCCAGGTGATGCCGCGGGCGATCGTCTTGGGCGCGTCGGGGCCGAGCTGGGCGGGCAGCTTCGGCATCAGTTCGGCCGCGACCTTGCGATGGTCGGCACTGGGCACCAGGACCGCCTGGATCGCCGCGTCGGCCGACGCGGCGGCAAACGCAGCGGCAATCTCCGGCCGCGGCGACGGCTTGGCCGCCTTCAGACGCTCGTGCGTCGACGGTGCCGCGACGACCACGGCGTTGCCGTATCGAACCGCCTCGCCTCGGTAGATCGCTTTGAGGGCTGCACGCAGGGAGTCGTCGTCGGCGTTCGCGGGCAGTGGCACGACGATGAATGGCGGAACCGCTGGCAAGTCGTCGAGGCTGACGACGAGGAACAGTTGACTGGTGCCGGCTTTGGCGAGACCGGCGGCAAGGGTCTTGGCGGTCTCCTTCACCTGGGCAAGTTCGGCCTCGGTCGGGTGGACGAACCGGGCGACCAGTTGCACGGCGGCGTCGGCATCGGCTGGCCGTACGTCGGCCCGCACGATGGCGACAGTTTGCTGGTCCACGAATGGCATGAGGGCCGTCGCGGCTGTCGCTGGATCGAATGCCGCGGCACCAGCCGGCGCGGCTGCCAGGGTCATGAGAAAAACGGGAAGCGCGGTTCGGCGCATCGGTCGCTCCTTGGGTAGGGAATGTCGTCTCACTTCGCCAGGGTGATCTCGTACCGGCGCGAATTCCGCTCGTTCGGCGCGTCGCCCACGGGCGGTGGCAGCGTCAACGTCGCCGCGTCGCCGTGCCGCTCGTAGGCGAACGGTTGGCCCGTGACCGGGTCGAGCGGCACGGGCACGTCCGTCGCGTCGGCGAGTCGATCGGGCAGCGAGCTTGCCCTGGCCGCGTGCAGGCGCAACGCCTCGATGGCCATCAGCGCTGCGATCTGACGCTCGACGCGCCGGGCAGCGAATTGGACCTTGGCCGTCGAGGGAAGCAGCAGGCCGGCCAGGGACGCCCCTGGCATTCCCTGGGACGCCAGTTTCGCCTGGAGGCGGCGTTCGGCGTCGTCGATGCCCTTGCGGGCGACCGGGTACGGGAAGTACAGCCACTTGGCCGCTTCGTCGTACCAGCGGTCGAGTTCGGCGACCTCGCCCAGCAGCACCACCTGCAGGGCCGGCAGCGCTTCGACTGCCTTCGCGTCCCAACCGCGGTCGGTGAGGTACTTCTTGGCCGGGGCGTACTTCTTCACGGCGGCCAGGGCGAACGACGCGGCGCTGCCGGAGTCGGCCAGTCCGACGATGTCGCGGCGGATGCGGTCGAACGCGCCCGGCGGTAGCGGTGCCATCGCCTTCGCCCGCAGCGCGTCCCGGTAGCCGGGGAACAACTGATCGACGAACACGTGCTCGCCCTCGTAGGCGGTGCGCATGTCCACGAACGGCCGGGGCAGCGCCGCCAGGGCCCAGTACAGGTTCGGCGATCCGGGCGTGCGGATCAGCTCCTCGGCCGAATCGAGCGTCACGGCGTCGATGGCGACACCGACGAGGGCCTGAATCAGCACCGGTCCGTCGCCGACGTGGCGGCCCATCGCCAGACCCGTCTGGAGGGAGCGGACGGCCGCGTCGAAATCGCCGTCGGCCAACTCCAGCCGGGTCCGCACGGCCAGGTAGCGGGCGAACTCGCGCATCGTCTGCACGTCGGGCAGTAGCAGGCCGATACCGTCTTCCCGGAGGCGCGGGGTCAGCTCCCAGTCGCAGTACGCCCGCCGGGCGGCGCGGTCCACTTCGGCGAGTACTTTCCACTTGCGCAGGAACGCCAGTTCGGCGACGGCCTTGACCTCGGCGGGCGGCTTGCCCGTCGCCGCGTCGATCTTATCCATGAGTTTCCGGTTCGTGCGGACGGCCCCGATCCACTCCGGTGCGAAGGCCCGATAGTAGAGCTGGACGGCGTTTCCTGGCGTCAGGTCGCGCTGCTCGGGCAGCAGGCGGTAGCGCAGCGCCGGCACCGGGGCGGCCGCAGCGCGGACGGTTAGTTTGGTCGCGGGAATCGCCGGCGCGTCGGGTTCCTGCGCGGCGGCGCGACCAGCGCAGGTGGCGAGGGCAAGTGCGAGCAGACGATACATCAATAATCTCCTCGAAGTTCTGTGGTTGGCTTCCAGCGGATGTCGGCGGGGGCGGGCGGTGTTGCGGCTGGCGACAGCGTAGCCGGTAACACGTCCGGTCCCCATGCGACGACCTGGTTACGCAGCCGCAGATAGCCGCCGGCGGGACCATCGCCCGGCAGGACAGCAAACGTCGCCGTCTTCGACGACTCGACTGCGTCCGTCGCCGCTGGCGTTTGGGGCGTTACCCGTTCGACGACGCACACCTCGACGACGCGCTGCCGCTCCGGTCGCACGACCAGAGCGAGCGAGAGCGCCGCGAACGCGGCGGCGGTCGCCCAACCCCACGGCCGGGGCGCGGCGGCAGTACGGCCGGCCTCGTAGAGCAGGCGGTCGCGGTCAAGGGTCGGCGGCGCGGGCGCGAGGCCAGCGAGGGCGCGGCCGAGGTCGGTCAATTGCGGGTCGAGCGGTTCGGACACGGGACTCCCATCCGGGCGCGCAAGGACGCAAGGCCGGCGGCGTAACGCCGGTAGGCGGTGGCGGCCGACGCGCCGGTCAGTCCGCCGATTTCCTCGAAGGTCAACCCGCCCCACAAGTGCGCGACAATGGCCTCGCGCTCGTCCGGCGGCAGGTCGTTGACGGCCTCCGCTGCGGCCGCGGCGTCGAGGGCGGCACTTTCATCCGGGGCGAACCACGCGGGACCGGCCGCAGCCGCTTCGTGCCGGTGCCGCCGGCGCTCGGAGCGGCCGGCGCTGATGGCCGCGTTGCGGACGACGGCATACAGCCAGCGAACCGCGTGCGGCGGCTCGGCGCGCAAGCGGGCGAGCTTCAGGAAAGCGTCCTGCACCACGTCGTCGGGCGCGGAGGTCCACTGCCGCGCATACAGGGCCAGCGCGGCGGCGTGGGCGTCGATGAGTTGGCCGAGCCGCTCCGGTCCCATCGCAGGTACTAACGCCGGCCGGGCGAAGTCATTTCACGAACGGGTGGGGCGAACGTATAGTTTTCCACACCATGCCCCGTGCGTCCATCAACCCGCAGCCGCTTGGCGACCAGGCGGCCCTTGTGTACCTACCGGATGAGGCGACCGCGTGGCGCTTCGCCGAGGCCGCTCGCGCCGGCGACGTGCCCTGGCGGCTCGACGTAGTGCAGGCGTACGCCAGCGTCGCGGTCTTTTTCGATCCCGGCCGGATCGGCTTTGCCGCCGTGGCCGACCGGTTGCGGACGCTCGACTATTCGACGGCCGCCGCCGTGGAGCCGCACGCGTTCGCCCTGCCCTGCTGCTACGAGATGGGGCCCGACCTCGCTCGCGTGGCCGAACACACCGGCCTGTCCGCCGACGACGCGATCGCCCGGCACGCGGCGGCCGTGTACACCGTGTACGCCATCGGCTTCTGTCCCGGCTTCCCCTACCTCGGCTACCTGCCGCCGGAGTTGTGCGGCGTGCCACGGTTGTCGGCCCCGCGGCTGCGCGTCGAGCCGGGCAGCGTGGGCCTGACGGGGCGGCAGACCGGCGTGTACCCGCTGGCCCGGCCGGGCGGCTGGAACCTCATCGGCCGCACGCCGCTGGAGTTGGTCAACGTCGCCGACGGTTACTTCCCGCTGCGCGTCGGCGACCGTGTGCGCTTCGTGCGCATCGACGAGGCGGAGTTCCGGCGACTGTTTGGGGAACGTCTGGTTCGCGACGCTTCGTAGAAGCGTTCGCGCTTCGGCGAAGCGTCGCGAAATGGCGCTATAATGAACGCATGGCCGCCGTCCCGTTCGCCGTCGAGTGCTCCTGCGGCGGAGTCGCCCGCGGGGAGCGCCGCGCCCAGCCGCGACTCGCCCCGTGTCCAACGTGCGGCAAGACGCTGTTCGTCTTCCCGGTGTCGCCAGCGCTCCCCGCGTTGCTCGACAACGCCGGCCCGTCGGCTTTGCAACGGGTCCGGCTGCCGAAACTGCCCTCCCTCTCGCCGCGGGCGCGGTTCTGGCTCGCGCCCTCCGCGGCCGCCGCGCTGGCACTCGTCGCGGTCGGATTCGTCATTGCGTCGATCGTCCGCGGCAAGCGCACCGACGACGGCTCGCCGATGACGGAGGCCCGCGCCACGGCCGAACTGACCGCAGCGCTCAATCGCTTCCCGGACCTGTGCGAACGCGGCTCGTACCGCGTCGCCGCCGCGGACCTGGCGGTGGCCCAGGAGCTATGGCGACGCTTCCCGCGGGCGCTGCCCGACGACAAGGTCCGGCAACTGCGGCGCTGGGCGCGGCAGACGGCGCTGGTCGCGGACCTGTCGCCGGAGTCGCTCGGCGAGATCGTCCGCCACGCGGCCGGACTCGACGCCCGCGAATGGCAACTCGTCTTCGACGCCCGCTACCGCGACAAGGCCGTGATCCTCGACGCCGCCGTCACACGCCTGCCGGGCAACCGCTACACCGTCGATTACCAACTCGACGACAATGGCAGTAGCGGCGAGTGGGACTTCGACGACCTCGCCATCCTCAAGACGCTCAACCTGGAACGCTCGAAACGGCTGATCCTGGGCCTGCGATTGGCGGCCGTCGAACGCGTGGGCAACCACTGGGTCGTCCGACCGCGACCGGACAGCGGCGTCCTGTTCACGGAGCCGGTCGTCTTTTCGCAACTGTCGATCCCGGTGGACGAGGAGTTGCGCGCCCGGCTGCGCGAACAGGCCGAGTGGGACGCCGACTGATGAGCGAACCCCTCTCCGGTGTGGTCGAGCGAGTCACGTTCCACAACCCGGAGAACGGCTACGCCGTCCTGCGCGTGCAGTACCGCCGCGGCATCACGACCGTCGTCGGCCACATCCCGACCGTGTACGCGGGCGAGTTCCTCGAAGCCGAAGGCGCGTGGGTGCAAGACCGCGACCACGGCCTTCAGTTCAAGGCCGACACACTACGCATCACGCCGCCGCACACCAAGGAGGGGCTGGTCAAGTTCCTCGGCAGCGGCCTCGTCAAAGGCATCGGCCCGAAGTACGCGCGAAAGATCGTCGACGTGTTCGGCGAACGGACACTTCAGGTCATCGACGAGAGTCCGAGCTTTTTGAGCGAGGTGAAGGGCCTCGGTCCGAAGCGCATTCGCCGGATCGCCGACTCGTGGCACACGCAGAAGGCAGTGCGCGGCATCGTCGTCTTCTTGCAGTCCCACGGCATCGGCACGGCGCGAGCGGTGCGCATCTACAAGACCTACGGCGAGGACGCGGTCGCGCGGGTGCGCGAGAACCCGTACCGGCTGGCGACGGATATCTGGGGCGTCGGCTTCCGCACCGCGGATGAGTTGGCCGGCCGGCTCGGCATCGACCGGGCCTCGCCCTTGCGGGCGCGGGCCGCGGTGCGCTACGTCTTGCAAGAATTGAGCGGCGAGGGTCACGTCGGCTTCCCGGAGGAGGGCGTCGTCGAGCGCACCGCGGCGCTGACGCAGATCGCCCCGGAGGTGATCCGCGACGCGATCGAGCACGAGCGTCAAGCCGGTGAAGTGGTACGGGAAGATCGAATTGAGCCCGACGCGCCAGCGAGGGCGGCGCGCATCCCCCTCGCTGGCGCGTCGGGCTCAGAAAACACTTGGCTCTACCTCAAACCGCTGTTCCTCGCCGAACTCGGCGTTGCCCGGCACCTGCGGCAACTCGCCCAGGGCACGCACCCGATGCCGGGGATCGACGCGACCGCGGCCCTGGCGTGGGTCGAGCGCACGATGGGCCTGGAACTTGCCCCCGCCCAGCTCGACGCAATCCGCCGGGCGACGACGGATAAGGTGCTGGTCATCACCGGCGGCCCCGGCGTCGGCAAGACGACCATCGTCCGCGGTATCCTCGAAATCTTCGCCGCCAAGAAGCTCCGCGTCGCGCTGTGTGCCCCGACCGGCCGAGCGGCCAAGCGCCTGAGCGAATCGACCGGCCGCGAGGCCAAGACGATTCACCGACTGCTCGAATTCGACCCGGCCCTCGGCGGCTTCAAGCGCGACCGCGACAAGCCGCTCGACTTCGACCTCGTCGTCGTGGATGAGACATCCATGGTCGATGTGGTGCTGATGAACAGCCTCGTCCGGGCGGTGTCGCCGTGGGCGTGCCTGGTGCTGGTCGGCGACGTGGACCAGTTGCCGTCGGTCGGGCCGGGGGCGGTGCTGGCCGACGCGATCGCTTCCGGAGCCGTGCCGGTGGTGCGGCTGACGGAGATCTTCCGGCAGGCCGGCCAGAGCGGCATCGTGCGGGCCGCCCACGCGGTTCACGGCGGCGACTATCCGGAATCGTGCCCGCCGGGAGCCGGCGACTTCTTCGTGATCGAAGCCGACGACCCGGCCGCGATCCTCGACCGCGTCGTGACGCTGGTGCGCGAACGCATCCCGGCGAAGTTCGGCCTCGATCCGATGCGCGACGTGCAGGTGCTCGCCCCGATGAACCGTTCGGACCTGGGCGTGCGCAACCTGAACCTGCGCTTGCAGGAGGCGTTGAACCCACCGCGCGGCCAGGCGGAGGTGCAGCGGTTCGGCTGGACCTACCGCGTCGGCGACCGGGTGTTGCAAACGGAGAACAACTACCAGCGCGAGGTGTTCAACGGCGACATCGGCCGCGTCGTCGCCGTGGACGAGGGTGAGCAGGAGCTAATCGCCGAGTTCGACGGTCGGCCGGTGAGCTACGACTTCGGCGAGTTGGACGAGTTGACGCTGGCGTTCTGCACCAGCGTGCATAAGTCGCAAGGCTCGGAGTACCCCGCGGTCGTGATCGTCCTGCACACGCAGCATTACATGATGTTGCAGCGGAACCTGCTGTACACGGGCCTGACGCGCGGCAAGAAGTTGGTGGTGCTGGTCGCCAGCCGGCGGGCGCTGGCGCGGGCGGTGCGCGAGCAGGACTCGGCCCGGCGCTACTCGCGGCTGGCGGAGCGGCTCCGGGCACTCGCCAAGGATTAGGACGCACGGGCGTGGTCCGCAGTCCTCTCCTTTGCGCGGGCTTCCATCGTGGCCGTGAACTCGCGAGCGGCCTGCAAGAGTTCCTCGTCCTCCACGTCGTACACCGACTCCGAAAACCGGCCGTCCGTCATGCTCGTGAGAGCGCAAATCAACTGACCGAACCGTAGGTCGTCAGTCACCGCACTCAATCGGGTCAGGAACTGTAGTAACTCGGTGCGCGTCCCGTCGGTCATGGCAAGGTGTCTCCAATCGTGGGCACTGAGGCGATCGACTTCTTGATTCTCTGGACGACTTCCACGCGAAACAGTGTCCCCGGCGCGAGTTTGGCAACGCGCGTCGCCCGGGTTACCCCATTGTAGAGCATGACCTCGCCGTTCACGTCGACGCCAGCCCACGGCGGCGGCACTCCCGCGGTCGAAGCCCCGAACCGGATGATCTGCTGTTGCAGTTTCCACGGGTCGGCCCCAGAGTAGCGCGACGGCGGCAGGTGCAGCGTCGCCGGATCGACATCGAGATAGGTTGCCATCCATCCGCGTCCCCTGGGATTGGAAAAGTCCTCGGTCCGCCCCGGCGAAATCCTACAATATCGGCGTATCCGCGACCCCTTCGGAGAGACCGTCGTGACACCCCTCGAAAGCCTGGTAGCCTGCGGCACGAAACTCTGGCTCGACTCCGTGGACCCGGCCGAGGTCGAACGCAACCTCGCCTGGGGTGCGACCGGGGCCACCTCCAACCCGATCATCAT
>CAZNSL010000071.1:0-833 GCA_964574975.1 uncultured Alcaligenaceae bacterium
GGAGTGATTTCAGACTCCGGTCGCTGACGCTCTCGGCCCGCCGGGAACCTCCGGTCGCTGACGCTCCCGGCTCGCTCCTACAATGGGGGCATGAACGACCCCACACTTCCGTGGCAGCAGCGACTTGAGATTATCGTCGACACGATGCGCGAGATCAGCCGGCAGTCGGACCCGCAGGTCATCGGCCGGTTGTATGCCGAGCGCATGATGAACAAGCTCAACCCGGTCGACCGCTACGTCGGCCTGAGCCGCCGCGATCTCGAGCGGCCCTTCTACCTCATCACTCGTTCGACCACCTGGAAGGAGGCGATCAACCCCTGGGTCGAGCGCGACCGCCTGCCGCTCCTGGACCGCGGTCTGTTCGGGGAGATGCTCTACGCCGACCGCCCGCGGATCATCGACGACTTGCGCGTCCCCGACGACGACCCGGCCCGCGACTACTTCGCCGGAATGCGCTCGCTCGTCGCCATCCCGCACTACGACAACGGCGTCGGCCTGAACATGGCCGTCCTCATGCGCCGCGAGCCGGGCAGCTTCAGCCGCGAGGACCTGCCCGAACAGGTGTGGGTCAACAACCTGTATGGCCGGGCGACGCAGAACCTCGTCCTCGCCGAAAAACTCAAGGCCGCGTACGAGGCCCTCGACGACGAAATGAAGATCGTCGCCGACCTCCAGCGGTCGTTGCTGCCCTCCCCGCTGCCGAAGATCCCGACGTTGGGAGTGGCCGCCCACTACCAGACCTCGCACCGGGCCGGTGGCGACTACTACGACTTCTTTCCCCTCCCGGAAGGCCAATACGGCATCCTGATCGCGGACGTGTCCGGCCACGGCAC
>CAZNSL010000071.1:843-12103 GCA_964574975.1 uncultured Alcaligenaceae bacterium
GATGGCCGTCACTCACACGATCGCACACACGTACCCCGGCCCGCCGTGCCCGCCGGGCTTGCTGCTCTCCCACGTCAATCGCACGCTGGCCCGTCGCTACACCGGCGAATCGGGCGCGTTTGTAACGGCGTTCTACGCGATCTACGACCCGGCGACGCGCGGGATGCGCTACGCCTCGGCGGGCCACCCACCGCCGCGGCTGAAGCGCTGCGCCGACGGCACGCTCGACCTGCTCGACCGCGTGCAGGCGCTTCCGTTGGGTATCTTCGAGGACGAGGTCTACAAGGAGGCGCGTATCGATCTGGTGCCGGGCGACCAGATCGTTTTCTACACCGATGGCGTGACCGAATCGGAGGGACCGGGCGGGGAACAGTTTGGCCTGTCCCGGCTCGACCGCGTACTTGCCAACTGCTCCGTCGGCGCGGGCGACCTACTCAGAGACGTACTGCGCGAGTTGGAGGCGTTCGCCAATGGCCGGCCCGCCCTGGACGACCGAACGGTCCTGGTCGTGAAAGTGTCGGGAAACGGCGTGCGGTTACTCCCGGTATCGGCCGAGGATGTTCTGTTCCGTCGGCGTGAGTTGCCGCAGCGTCGCCATCAATTCGGTGGTGTCCGTCTCGCCGAGTAACTCGACCTTCCGCGCCGCGTTGAACAACTGGTAAGCCGCGGCCGACTCGCCGGTCTGCATGCGTGCCACGCCGAGGAGGTAATAGGCCCGTGCGTCGCGCGGGTTCGCATTCGCGGAGGCGGTCAGGCTGCGGATCGCTCCCGCATAGTCGCGGGTCGTCACGGCCTTCAGGCCGGCGGCCAAGAGCGAATCCGCATCGGCGCTGGGCGGCGGCGGCGCAGCGGGCACGGGGGTCGCCAGCACGCTGCGCGGGACGGCCGGCCGGGCTTGTAGGGCCCGGTCGACGGCCGCCAGCAACTCGCCCGGCTGAGGTTTCGAGCCGACGAGTTTTGCCGCCTGGAGCTTCGCCGTGACCTGACTGGCCACTTCGACCAACTGGGCCTGGGACGCGGACAAACCGGCGGATTGCGCCTGCAACTTCTCCTGGGCCTCGCGGGCGGAGGCCACGGCCCGCTCGGACTGTTCGCGCAGTCGCGCGGCTTCGGCCGTCGAGTCTTTCAGTGCTACCTCGGCCTTACTGCGGGCCTCCTTGAGGGACTTCAGCGAGGCATCGAGGTTGGCCGGGTCGAGTTCGGCCGCCTTGAGCTTGTCGAGTAACTCCGCCAGGGTCTGGTTCGCCGTTCGTGCACGGGCGATAGCCTCGTCGGCCCCGGCCAGGCGCTGAGCGACGCCACCGAGGTCGGCGGGGTTGAGCTTGGCGGCGTCCAATTTCGTGCGGAGACGGTCGAGTTCCGCCTTCGCCCGGGCCGCGTCGGCGGTCGCGGCCTTGGCCTTGTCGGTCAGGGCCTTGAGTTCGACGGTCAGCTTGTTCGCCTTGTCCTCCGCGGCCGTAAGCGCCGCCGCGGTGGCGGCCGCCGGCGCGGGCAACGGCTTTTTCAGAGGCGCAGCGAGTGACGCGTATTGTTCGCTCGGCGGGATGTATCCCAGGTACCAGATGCCGGCCGCAGCCACGACGCCGGCGGCCAGGCCAATGAGCGAGCCGCCGAGCCACGCACCGGCTCGGCCGGCTCGTGGAGCGTTGAGCGGTGTCGTTGGCGGCAGGTCGTCGCGCTCGGTGCGAAGTTGGCGCACTACGGACGACATGCCAGTGACGGTACCGAGGTCGAACTCACCGGACCCGGCCAGCAGGTCCACGGTGCCGCTGTCCGAGCTTTGGCTGCCCGACGGCTTCGACTTGGACGTTTGGGTGGTCGACGACCCGACCGAACTGTCGAGGCCGAGCGGGAACGGCAGGTCGATCGCGGCCTGCGACCCGAGGTCCACGGCCGATGACTCAATATCGCTATCCGGCGAGTCGCCGAGCAGCGTTGCCGAGTCGCCGGGACGCGGAAACGACACGGACGACGAGGCATCGACTCCATCGGTGTGTCCGAGCGACTCGCTGGAAAACTCGAGCGGCTTCGGAGTGGCGAGGAGGTCCACGCGGGACGAGTCGGCCCACACGTCGCTGGAAATACCCGAATGCCCGCTCCCAATCGGGGCATCGTCGAGGATCGACGAGGTCCCGGTCCCGCCGGCGGCGGCCGGGTGGCGGAATTCGTCGTCCTCATCGTGTTCGGGCGGTGCGTCGACCTTGGTGTGGGAGGCCAACTCGGGCGGCAGCGTGAAGGCTTCCGCGTCGGACGGTGGCCGGCTCGGCGCGACCCGCGGCAACCGCCGGCTTGACGCCTTCGAGCTGGGCGGCCCGTCCGGGTCGTCGAACCCTTCGAGGGCGCTTTCGGCAGCGTCGTACGGCTCGTCGTCGTGCGGCAACGCTGGCGTGTCGGGGCTGGAGGGGTCTTTGAGGATGATCGCCGACGGCGGCGGGTCGTTCGAGAGGACCTTGTGCAGCAAGTCGATGTCGGAGGCGGCGTCGAAGTCGATGCCGTTCTGGTCGTCGACGACGATGAAGTCCTCGCCTTCGGACGGACCGTGGGCACGGGCCAACTCGTCCCAGGACACGATCGACGAACCGCTGATCGGTCCGGACAACCGTCCGCTGTGCGACAGGACGGCCGAACCTTCGTCAGCCGGTTCGTAATGGCTGAGGTCGACGAAGTCGTCGTCGGCCTCGTCGCGGCTGTCGGGCCGCTTGCGACGCGGTGTGTCGTCGGCGGGCGGGAAGTTCGAGTCGGAATCGGACATGATAGGCCACCCCCCGATCGGCCGGGTGTACAAGCGCGGTGCGACTCAAGACGAACGGCCAGGCGGCGATCCAATTTAGGTTAGCTCGCAACATCCGCGATGGGAAGCAGTTTTTTCGAGACGGACGCTGGCGCAGCTTACCCGGCCGCGCGCGTCTCCCGCCGCCGGCACAATCCCGGTGACTGTGCGGGTCGGTGCAATCGGTGATTTGCTGCTGGCTCGTCTGCCCGGAATCTGGCATTCCTTGCAATTCCTCTGAGCAGAATGTCGCAGCGACTGCACGCGGCCGACCGAGTCAGATGATCGTAAGCGTCTGACAAAAATGACGTTCTGACGTTATTGGCCCAGCAATTGTATGCCGTGGCACCGGGTTTGCTCCGTGAGCGATAGACTCCTTCAGTTGAACCTTTCCACGAGATGACCTGTCGAGACCAACCGGAACGGCGAGCGGACGATGAGTGCTCCGAGGACTCCAGCCATGAGCGAACGGTTGACGGGAGCAGTAAACGACCTGTCGCGGCTCGACGGCGGTGTCGTTGAGTTGTCGCTACTGTTGCCGCAGTGGCAGATCGACGCGATTGAAGCGGCGGCCATCAGCCGCGGCATCACGACCGGCCAAATGCTGCGCCGCGTCATCAACACCTACCTGACCGGCACGAAGAACGATTGAGCGGTCACGCCGCGAGCGGTCGCAGGAACGTCGCCCACTGGTCCACAACCCGGCCACGGGTGTATTTGCCGCACAGATAGGCCTGACCCGCTCGCACGTGACGGTGCCGTAGCCCGGCGTCGGCGGCGTACTGCAAGAGATTCGCGCGCCAGTCGCCGAACAGAACGAACGGGCGCAACTCCTCGTAGCTTGGGATCGCATCCGCGATTGCCGGCACACCCAACAGCAGCGACAGCGCTAGCCGGTTGACCGTCTTGCAGACGGTGAACGGGTTCAGCGTTACTGGGATCAGGCACACGTCGTGGCGGCGGAACAGCCGCGGGAATGCGGCCGTGTCCCACTCGCGGTACTCGACCGGGAACGGCGGCGTTCCGATCTGCCGGTCGAACGCCGTCCGCGAATTGCTCACGACCGTCAGTGCAACCGGAGTGTGCGCGTGGACCGCCGCGATGTCGGGCAGGATGCGAGCAAGGTCGACGAGACCGAACGGCGGGTCGGCCAGCCCGGCGTTGCCGTACCAGATGAGACGTAGCGGCGAACCGCGCCGACGGGGCCACCGGCGACGCAGTTCGCTCCACCAGTCGCCGGGAGCGTCGTCGAGGGCGTCGTCGATGACATACGCGGGCCGGCCAACGAGTTTGCCGAGTTCCGGCGTGGCAACCGACACGGCGTCGACCTCGTCGAGCATGCGCCGCAGGCGGTCGGCCCGGCCGTCGGCGAAGACGAAGTGGTTGTCGCACAGGTCGAAGGTGGTGCGGACGCCGAGGCCGCGCAGGTGGGCGACGATTTGCAGGTCTTCGTCGGAATACGCCTTCTGGAAGACGACGGCGCGGTACTCGTTCATGCGGGCCGGGTCGAACGGGCGCACGTCCCAGCCGGCGGCGTTGAGGTACTCGGTCGGCTTGTAGCAGCGGAGGCGAGCGCTGGCTAGCGCCGGCGTCGGAGCAGCGGGCTTGAAGGCGATGACGGGTGGCATGACGCGAATCCCACCGATGACCTTTGAGCCCGAAGCGCCAGCGAGGGATTCGTCGTTCCCCTCGCTGGCGCTTCGGGCTCAAGCCGACGCAATCGCATGGAACCGATCCGCCCGCCCCAAGAGCGCCGCGAGACGCGCTGGCGCGAACAGCACACCGTGCAGCGCCGGCCGGTGCATGAGGGCGAGCGCTCCCGCCGCGTCGAGCCGACCCCACGACTGCAACAGGTAGCCGATGCTGCGGGCCGTGTCCTTCGTCAGCACCTCGCTGTAGCAGGCGACGCCCGCGAAGCCGGCCTTCGCAAACAGCGGCTTCACGGCGTCGGGCGTGTACACGACGATGTGCCGCGGACATTCGAGCGGATACCAGTGCCGGCCGAGCAGGCGGAACGTCAGGCTGGCGGCGTTCGGCGTCGCCGCGTGCAGCCGGCCGCCGGGCCGCAGCTTCCGCCGCACCAGCGCCAGCGTCTCGTGCGGGTCGTACAGGTGTTCGAGGACGTGGTTCATCCGCACGCAGTCGAGCGAGCCGTCGGGGATCGCGTCCCACATTTCCGGCGTCAACAGCATCGCCCGGTGGCCGGCCCGCCGCACGCCGCCCACGACGCTCTCGACGAAATCGACGCCGAGCGTGTCCCAGCCGCGAGCCTTCGCCTGGTCGAGGAACGCCGCCGAGCCGCAGCCGAAGTCGAGTAGCGTCGCGCCTTGGTGCGGCGGCTCGTAGTCGGTGTGGACGGCCGCCGGCAGCGGGTCGGGGTAGCGACGCAACAGCGCCGCGTTGGCCCGGTCGATGGTGCGAAGGATCTTCGTGCGCAGCCGCGAGCGGAAGCCGGGGTGCAGGGGTGCGTGCGGCCCCTGGCGCGGCGAGCCGGCGTCGCGGCGGACGGCCGGGGCGGGCTGGTACGGCCCGTAGTCGGGCGGGTAGAACGCGGCCACGTCGGCTTCGACCGGCCTCAGCGACTGGTAGACGACGCCGCAGCCGCCGCAGCGGGCGAACTCGAACACCGCCGGGCTGAGGTCGAAGATGCGCTCGCGCGATCGGCAGCGCGGGCGGGCGCGGCGCGAGCCGCAGGCGGGACAGGCGCGAATCCGTTCGATGCGGGCCTCGGCCATTGCGATCCCCTCCGCAGTCAGGTCCCGACGCGCAGCGCGCGCCCGAGTCGGTGCGGCCACGTCGACTTCACGGCGGCCAATTCCGCTTCCAGGGCGCGGGCGCGGCGTTCCCAGCCGTCGGCGTCGCCCTTGGCCGGGTAGCCACGGGCCACCGCCGGCCGCTCGGTCTGCCGGGCCACCAGCGTCAGCCGCGGGCCGTTGCGTTCGACGCGGTCGTCGATCACCTCCACCGCGTCGAAACCCACATCGTCGAGTAGCCGCAGCAGGTCGGTTCGGGTCAGCCAGGTCGATGTCGGCTGTACGCCGGAGAACGCGTCGTCCCAGCCGCCCTCGCGGTAGACTTTGCCGGCGTAGCGCCGGCCCGCGTGCCGCGACTCGGCCTGCGGCCACGGCAGTGAATCGTCGGCGTAGTGCGTGTCGAGCAGCAGATCGGGCGCGAGTTCCGCGACCCGCGCCAGGTGCCCGGCCGGGTCGTCGAGGTGGTACAGGACTCCGACGTGGAAGACGATGTCGAAGGTGCCGTACTCGTCGCCGATCTCGCGCACGTCGGCGAGGGCGAAGCGGGCGTTAGTGGTGCCGTGGACGAACGAGCGCACCAGCGCGCCCACGACGTTGTGCGGCCGCACGTCCAGGCCGACGACCTCGCCGCAGAGTTCGGCGAGCTGGACGGTGTGCCCGCCCTCGCAGCAGCCGATTTCGAGGATGCGTTTGTCGGCCGGGTCGAGCCACTCGCGTACGGCACATACGCGCGGGTCGAGGCCGCGGTGGACATCGCCGCGCTTGCCGGGCACGCCGAGGGCGCGGCCATCGGGGAGGCCGTAGCCGGTCTTCCAGTCGAACGCGACCTGGAAGTCGCGCAACTGCTGGTCCGTCAACGGCGTCATGGCAGCCCTCCGTGGCGACACGACGGTACCCGGCGACGATGGTGGGTGTCAAGGCGGGCATGAAAGCGTCGGCGTGGGGAGGGACTCGTCTGGCGGCTTTGGAGGTCGGCGGGTTATGGTATGGCGTTATGGCGTCAGTACAGGTGGCGTCGACCGTGGTCAAGCTGGAGGGCGGCCCCGTGACCGTGCGAGAACCCCACATCGCCGACGCCGTGAAACTCGTTCAGGATCACTGGAGCGAGAAGGCGAAGAACCCGCTGAATCGCTTCTCCTGGACCGACGCACCGACCGTGATGGGCTGGGTCCGGGGGGCGATTTCGGGCGACTCGACCGTCGGCTGGTCCGAATACGCTGCCCGGAAGTACTTGATGGCCGCGGGTCGCGGCGTGGCCGAGGGCGTGGTGCTGGGTTGCGGGACGGGCCGGCTCGAGCGCGACTTGAAGCGGTTCGGAGCGGTGGATCACATCGACGCCTACGACATCGCCCCCGGGGCCATCGAGGAGGCGACGCGGTTGGCGGCCAACGCAGGCGTCACCGGCGTCGACTACCACGTCGCGGATCTCAACCGCGCGGAACTGCCGGTCGGCAGGTACGATGTGGCGTTCTGCCCGTCGTCGGCCCACCACATCGAGCGGCTGGAACACTTCTACGGGCAGGTGCGGCGGGCACTGAAGCCGGGTGGGTACTTCATCCTCATGGAGTACGTCGGCCCGGCGCAGCTCCAATCCTCGCCCAAAGCCGTCCGGATCGTGAACGACCTGCTTCGCGTCCTGCCGCCCGAATTGCGGGTGCGGAGTTACGACGGTATCGTGAAATCGTCGTTCGAGCCGCCGACGCGGGAGTTCATGAACGCCATGGACCCGTCCGAGGCGGTTCGCTCAGACGAACTGCTCCCACTCTTGGGACGGTACTTCGATGTCGTCGACGTGAAGCCGTACGGCGGCCCGGTCAACCACATGCTCCTCCAAGGGATCGTCCACAATTTCGACGAATCCCGGTTGGAGAGCCGGTCCCTGTTGACCCTGCTGATGTACCTGGAATCTGTGCTGATGGAGGAGGGGATCCTCGCCCCGGCCTTCGCGTTCATCGTCGCGCGCAACCCCTTCCCGCCCGAAGTAGTCGGACGGCGCTGGTCCCGCCTGCTCCGCTGGCCGCGACGAGCCGCCAAACTCCTCGGACTGCGCTGAACCGGGCGAATGGCTCCGGGCAGGACGGGCGAGGGGCGGGTGCGGGGTTGACCGGCGGAGCGCCCGCGCGGTACACCCGTGTCCCATGCGCAGCCCGAACATCCCGTACCTCGCCGGCATCGACCATCTGCGGGCTGTGGCGGCCGTATTGATCGTCTTCTACCACGGCGTTCAACTCTTCGCCCTTCAGCGACTGTACGGGTATCGGCCCGACGATGCCTGGCTGCGGGCGAAGAACCCGCTCGCCGCCCTGGTCGTCGAAGGGCACACGGCCGTGGGCCTGTTCATGGTGCTGAGCGGCTTCATTTTCGCCTACGGCAACCGCCGCCACGACATCCAGTGGGGCGGCTTCCTGACCAACCGCGTTCTGCGCATCGCCCCGCTGACGGTCGTCATGCTCGCCGTCGGTGCGTATGCCTTCCCGCAGGGCGTGACGCTCGCGGGCCTGCTCCAGCACGCCCTGCTCCTGTCGAACCTGCGGTCGGCCCCGGCCCTCGGCCCGTTCGGGCTGATGCTCTGGACGATTGCCGTCGAGTTCCAGTTCTACCTGATCTTCCCGTTCCTGTTGCGCTTCCTGCGCGAGCGTGGGCCGCGTTACGGTGCCGGCGTCATCGTGCTGGCGCTGACGCTGCGCGGCCTGGCCGTCATTCACGGGGCCAGCGCCCGCGACCTGTCGTATTGGTCGCTCGTCGGCCGGATCGACCAGTTCGTCCTCGGCATGATGCTCGGCCTGTACCACCGGCCGCTGCCTTTGGCGAACGGTCGCCAGCGGGTTGCGGCCTGTGCGGCTACGCTCGGTGCGGTGATGGTCGCCTTGTACTACTTCCATCGTGCCGGCGGCAACCCGGTGGAGGCCCAGTGGAAGGTGCTGTGGCCGATGGCCGAGGGACTGCTGTGGGCCGCGTTCGTGGCGACGTACCTCGATTTCGCCCGGCACGTCCCGGCCCGGCTGTCGACCGTTCTGTGCCGCGTCGGGGAGTTGAGTTTCTCGGCGTACTTGCTGCACCGCGTCGCGATCGACGCTCAGGTACGGCACGGCTGGCTGATCCCGACGCCGGCCCGCTGGGGCCTCCTCGGCGACGCCCTCAACGTCGCGCTCATCGCGCTGCCGGCGACGCTGGCGTTATCGTGCCTGACGTACGCGGTCGTCGAGAAGCCGTTCCTGGAGATGCGCGTCCGCTACCGCCGCGAACTGCCGACGGACGCGCCGCGGCTCGCAGCGTAGCTTACGCCGCCCTGCGATGGAAGTACGCGTTAATCATCGTGGGGTACAATACCCGGCGCGGCTCCGGCAGGAGGCGTGGGCTGATCCGGCGCATGACGCCGTTGTAGAGTCGCTGGCCCAGACGGCCGACGCGAGACGGCGGTGCGGTGTCCGCGTCCAGGTTCGGGTAAGCGTTCAGCACTTCGGCGCAAAGCGGCGCGAAGTTGCCGGGCTGCTGGTACGAGACGCACGACGCGCATTCGTCGAGGAACAGCGGCGCGAGTAGGAACTTCAGCGCTTCCGGCGAGAACCGCCAGTAGTCGGACGGGTAGCCGTGGAAGCGCCAGACCCACGGCACGGAGACGAGCAGCGTGCCGTCGTCGTCGAGTAGACGGCGCAGGTTGCTTGCGAACTTGTACACGTCGCGGACGTGCTCCATCACGCTCATGCTGACGATCGTGCCGAACTTCGTCCCGCGCAGCGCTTCGGGCAGCGCGTCGAAGTCGGCGGTTAAGTCCGCGACGACATCGACGCCGTCACCGGGGGCCAGGTCCGTCCCGACGTATGCCCCGAGGGGGGCGAGGAGGCTGCGGTAGTCGTACGACACGTTCCGGTTGTACCGCTTGCTACCGGTTTCGAGGACCGGCCCGCGCAGCCGCCCGAGGTTCCTCCGGACCCACTCGTACTGGTTGACGTCGCCCACGGCACATCCCCCCGCGCCGCCGAAATTTGGTTGTCTGAGTGGCGGCCGCATAGCCGACCGGACGACTCGCCGCAAGGCCAAAGCCGCGCCGCGCTCGCCCGGCCTGGCCGACTTGGTCTTGCACGCCTCGCGGCGTTGCGGCACACTCTCGGCTCCTCCGCGGAAAGGACGACCGGGTGATCCCGCTGAGCGACTGGACGCGCCGCTGCCCGCTGCCGGACAAGCCCTGGCTGGTCCTCGGCAAGGGGCCGTCGTTCGCCCGACGCCGCGAGGTCGATCTCACGCTCTTTAACCTGGCCTCGCTCAACCACGTCGTCCGCGAAGAGCGCGTGGCCCTGGCCCACTTCATCGACCTCGACGCCGTCGGGGCCTGCGCCGACGTATTGCCCGACAACGCGGAGTGGCTCTGCCTGCCGCGCTACCCGCACGTCGACTTCAAGCCGTCCGACCGGCCGCTGGAGGAGTTCATCGACACCGTGCCGGTCCTGCGCCACTTCGCCGACCGCGGCCGGCTCGTCTGGTACTACCACGACCTGGTCACTCGCCCGGAGTTGAAGCTGCGCTACCCGCTGGGGGCGGCCCCGCTGGTGCGCGTCGATGCGTTCAGCTCGGAGGCGCTGGTCAACGTCCTGGCGGCGGTCGGCGTCAAGCGGGTCGTCACGCTCGGCATCGACGGCGGCATCCACTACGCCGGCGCGTTCCACGACCTCAACGGTGTGACGCGGCTGGCCAACGGTCAGTCGAGCTTCGACTGCCAGTTCATCGGGATTTCCCAAACCGCGAAGGAGACCGGCATGGATTACGGACCTCTGACCGAGCCGATCCGCGTCTACGTTGGCACGGACGAGTCGCAGATGGTGGCGACCCGCGTCCTTGAATACTCGATCCGCCGGTTCGCTACCCGGCCGGTCGAGGTCGTGCCGATGCTCAACCTGTCGGTGCCGATGCCGCAGAACCCGGCCAACCGGCCGCGCACCGGCTTCTCGTTCTCCCGCTTCCTGATCCCATCCTTGGCCGGCTACAAGGGCCGCGGCATCTACCTCGACGCCGACATGATCGTCTTCGCCGATATCGCCGATCTGTGGGACACGCCGATGAACGGCGCGAAGGTCCTCTGTTCCAATCAGGTCATCCGGCCGGCGTCGTGGCACAACAACGCCCACTTCAAGTCCGGCCGGCAGCTCAGCGTGATGCTCCTCGACTGCGCCCGCCTGGACTGGAACATCGACGCGATCGTCCGCGGACTGGACGAGGGACGCTACGACTACAAGCAACTGATGTCGGACCTGTGCATCCTGTCGCAAACGGAGGTCGGCGATTACCTCGACGCCGCGTGGAACTGCCTGGAACACTACGTTCCCGGGGTGACGAAGCTCTTGCACTACACCGACATGGACATGCAGCCGTGGCGGCACGCGCACAATCCGCTGCAATCGATGTGGCGGGCGTTCTACCGGGCCGCCGTCGAAGAGGGGTACGTCGATCCGGCGATGGTCGAACACGGCATCGCCAAAGGTTGGCTCTTGCCGGAGCTGGCCGAAGACTTGCAGCACGCGCCGGCCCGTCGCGGACCGGACCCGATGCTCGCGCTCCTCGGCGGCCAGCCGGCCGTGCGGCAACGGTCGCTGGAACTGGAGAACGCCGCCATCCGCGCGGAGTTGGGCCTCGTGCGATTGGAGGCGAAGCAGTTGCGCAGCAACTGCCGCTTGATGAAGGAACACCTCGACGAGCTGTTGCCGTACGCCCGCGACCTGGAAACGAAGGCCCGCGAGGCGTG
>CAZNSL010000072.1:0-12085 GCA_964574975.1 uncultured Alcaligenaceae bacterium
TTGGGGGCAGGGTGGAGCGACTCCGCCCGATCGGTGGCCAGGAAGCCACTCGCATTCACGGCCAGGCGAACCGCGCCGTCCGCCGTGCAGAATTGGGCGATGGCGTGATCCTGGCCGGCGGTCGCCAAGGCAATCAACGGAGCGACTGTAATGCCGGGGAGCGGAGGGGCGGGGCTTTGAAACGTGCCGTCCAGCCGCGTCCGAGCCGTCAGCCGCCAGTCGTCCTGCGAGGCAAAGAAGTTCACGTTGGCATTGGCCGGCAGCGGCGTGAGCAGAAGCCCGCTACTGTCGGGTGCGAATTCGTAGAGCGGGCACCAGGCACGACAATGGCATCGCCCTACTCGTCATGGTGGTAGCGGGCCGGCTGCTTCGACGTGCCCGTCCTGAGCGCCGCCTCCGCGACACGCTCCACGAAAAACTCATCGGTGGTCGCGGAGCAGAATATTTGCGAGATGGGCCTGTGCGTAACCTCACGGTGATGGCTCATTCGACGGGCGGCCGGGCGTTGCGCACCGGAGTGGCCGCAAGGACGCGCGGCCGGCCGTCGTTGTCGAAGTGGGTCCAATCGTAACCGCGCGCACGGCCGGCCGCAAGGGGCTGGCCGAATAATGCAGCGGCGTGCGGCACGACGGCCCGGAGTACTGCCGGCGCTCGGAGGAAGCCGGCATCGACCTGCACCTCGTCAAGCTCGTCACGCCGGTCGGCCGCCGCCGAGGGTCCGGTCGAGGTTGAACGCGGCGCTGATCAGCGCCAGGTGCGTGAACGCCTGCGGGAAGTTGCCCAGCGCCTCGCCGCTCGGTCCCGTCTGCTCCGCGTACAGTCCCAGGTGGTTGGCGTAGCCAAGCATTTCCTCGAACAGCAGCCGCGCTTCCTCCAGCCGTCGCGGGTCGGTGCGGCCGGCGCGGGTCAGTGCCTCGACCAACCAGAAGCTACACATGTTGAACGTGCCCTCGGTGCCGGGCAGTCCGTCCGGGGCCTCGCGCGGGTCGTAGCGGTAGACGAGGCCGGCCGCGGACAGCCCGCCCTGGGCTAGCGGCTTGCGGATCGCGTCCACCGTCGCCAGCATCCGTGGGTCGTTCGGGGCGGTAAAGAAGACCAGGGGCATCAGCAGAATCGAGGCGTCGAGGGCGTTCGAGCCGTACGCCTGCACGAACGCCCGCCGCTGCGGGTTCCAGCCGTGCCGCATGACGTCCTCGTAGATTTCGTCGCGCACCCGCAGCCAGCGTCCGCGGTCGGCCGGGAACGATCGCTTGTCGGCCAGGCGCAGGCCGCGGTCGAGGGCCACCCAGCACATGCACCGCGAGTAGACGAAATCCCGCCGGCCGCCGCGCACCTCCCAGATGCCCTCGTCCGCGCGCGACCAGTTGTCGGCGACCCAATCCACCAGCCGGCGCAAGTCCCGCCAGCCGTCGTAGCCGACGGGCGCGCCGTACTTGTTGAACAGGTACACGGAGTCCATCAACTCGCCGTAGATGTCGAGCTGGAGTTGGCCGTGCGCGCCGTTGCCGATCCGTACCGGCCGCGACCCGCGGTAGCCCTCCAGGTGCGGCAGTTCGAACTCGTCCAGTTTGGCCCGGCCGTCGATGCCGTACATCAGTTGCAGGGGGCCGTCGCTGTGAGAAGTATCCTCGTGCCAGCGGGCCGCCAGCCAGTCCATGAACCGCGACGCCTCCTCGGTGAAGCCGATCCGCATCAGCGCGTACAGGGTGAACGACGCGTCGCGCAGCCAGGTGTAGCGGTAGTCCCAGTTCCGCACCCCGCCGACGCCCTCGGGCAGACTGGTGGTCGGGGCCGCGACGAGCGCCCCGGTCGGCTCGAACGTCATCAGCTTCAGCGCCAGGGCCGACCGCTGGACGACCTCGCGCCAGCGGCCCTGGTAGGTGCAGTGCGACAGCCAGCGCTGCCAGTAGGCCACCGTCTCACGGAAGCGCGCCTCCGTCTCGCCGGTCCCGGGGCAGTGGCCGTTGTCGCGGCCGGGGTCGATCTGCCGCAGGATGAACGTCGCGCTCTGCCCGTCGGTCAGGGTGAAGTCGGCCGTCACGCCGTCGCCGTCGCGCTTGAGCGGCACCGACGCCGCCAGCCGCAGACTCAGCGCCGGCCCATCGAAGCGGGCGGACTGCCCGTCGACGGTCGTGACGTGCTTGGCGCGGGCGTAGTCGAACGCCGGGCGGCACGCGAGGCGGAACGGTATCTGGCCGTGGACGGCCCGGACCCGGCGGACGAGTAGGTCGGCCAGAGGTCCGCCGGCCCCGCCGACGGGCATGTAGTCCTCGACCACGCCGACGCCGTCGGCGTGCAGGAAGCGGGTGATGAGGATGTTGGTGTTCGGCCAGTAGTGTTGCTTGCGGCGGAAGCCGTCGCCGGGCGGGGCGATCTGGAACCGGCCGCCCTTTTCGTCGTCGAGGATGGCGGCGAAGACGCTCGGCGAGTCGAAGTGCGGCAGGCACAGCCAGTCGATCGAGCCGTCCATGCCGACGAGCGCCGCGGTGCGCAGGTTGCCGATGAGGCCGTAGTTTTCGATCGGCTGGTACGGCATGGCCGGCGGTGCCTCGCGGGATGGGGCGATGTCGTTCAATCATAATCCGCCACCCGCCAATCGGCGTGGCCGCGCGTCGCTTCCGCGGCTACGTCAGCGGCATGAACGCGCTGACCGCCGCCGTCCTGGCCTTCGCCCTCGCGGCCGAACCGCCGCGCGTCGAGTTCACCCGCCTCGTCGCCCACTGGGCCGAGTACGACCACCCGGACTACCTGAAGTTCATCGACGACGCCCGGCCCGATGTCGTGCAGGTCGGCTTCTACGGCGGCCACTTCTACAGCCTCGGCCACACCGCGCAGCACGGCGGCTACCCGGCGCACTTCCCGGTGCGCGGGCTAAAGCCGTTGGGGGACTGGTTCGAGGCCCTCAACGGCAAGCTGCACGCCCGCGGCGCGAAGGTCGTCGGCCACTTCAACGTCGAGTTCCTGGTCGGCGACCCCGACGGGCCGGCCGGGCCGACCGGCTTCTTCAAGTTCTATCGCGACCTCTGGGACGAATCGGTCCTCGGCCCGAAGCCGGCCGCCGACCCGCTGAGCCTCATGGAGCGCAACCCCGACGGCACACCGATCAAGACGCGCACCTACACCATCGGCGGCATGAGCGAATACTGGGCCTGTCTACGCAACCCGGCGTGGCGGGCCGTCCTGAAAGCGTGGGTGCGGCAGGGCGTCCGCCGCGGCGTCGACGGGTTGATCGCCAACTACTTCTACCGGCACAACTGCCTGTGCGACCACTGCCAGGCCGGCTTCCGCCGCTACCTCAAGGAGCGGTTCACGCCCGACGAACTGCGCACCCGGTTCGGCATCGCCGACGTGACGACGCACCGCTTCCGCGAGATCGTGTCGTGGCATCCGCCAGCGGAGACGACGCCCTTGCGGTTGGAGATGCTGCGCTTCTCGCAGGTATCGAACAAGGAGGCGTTCGACGAGGTGTTTGTGCGACACGGCCGGTCGCTGAAGCCGGACCTGATCGTTGCGCAGTGGAACCACCTCGGCGACTTCGCGCAGATCGACGGCGACGAGCGCTGTCTGTTGCCCGCCGAGTCGTGGGGCCGCGACGAGAACTACCTGTGGTACAGCACCGGCGACACGGCGAATGCCACCGACCTCGCCAGCCGTCGGATCGGCGAGGCGACCTTGCAAGCGCGCTACATTCGCGGCGCGTTCGGCGGCCGGCCGTTCACGCTCGGCAAGTACGAGGGCACGCGCATCCGCACAGCCATCGCCGAGCTAGCCGCTAACGGCGGCGCGCCGATGGGCTTCTACACGCGCTTCACCGACCCGGCCGCCCGCGCCGAGATCGTCCGCTACTACCGCTTCATCGGTCAGCACGACGCGCTCTATCGCGGCAACCGTTCGCACGCCGAGATCGCGCTACTCTTCCCGCGCCGGCAAGTCCACCAGGGCAACGTCGCCGCGGTGGAGGCGTTCCGCAAGCGCGGCCGGGAACTGCTCGACGCGCACGTGCTGTTCGATGTCTGGCCCGACGACCAGTTCCCGCCGGAGCTAGCCGCGAAGTACGCCGCCGTGGTCGCGGTCGCCGACGGGGCCGCCAAACTGCCGGAGCGTCGCAGCCGGTTCGAGGCCCCGTTCGCGGTACGAGTTTCCGCCAGCCGACCGGCCGGGAGCGACCGCGAGATCGACCTGCACTTCGTAAACTACAACCGCACCGAACCGCCGCGCGGTCCGGACGGCAAACCCAGCCCCGGGGCCGGCATTCGGGACGAAAAGCCGTTGCCCGCTACCGGTATCGTCGCCGACTTCGCATTGCCCGCCGGGATGACGCTCAAGTCGGTGCGCTTCCTCACGCCCGAACGGGCCGAGGAGCGGACGCTCGATGCGACGGTCGCGGAGGGCCGCGTTCGCTTCGCGCTGCCGGAGTTCCTCGTCTACGGAGTGGCCCGCGTTGAACTGGAACCGCAACGCTAGTCGGGCAGTGGTCGCCGCGGTACTCCTCGCGGGGGCATGCGCACTCGCACCCGCTGACCCGCCGACGCGCATCCCGTGGACCGCCACGCGCCTCGTCGGCTCCCCAGACCCGCCGCTGCCGTACACCGTCGAGAAGACGTTCCCGAAGGTCGCGTGGAAGTCGCCCGTCTACATCGCCCCGGAACCGGGCACCGACAGCCTCTGGGTCGTGGAAGAAGCCGGGCGCATCCGCCGCATCGCGAACGACCCTGCGACGGCCGCATCCGACACGCTCCTCGAAATCCCGAAGCGGCTCGTCTACGCCGTCTGCTTCCCCCCGCGCTACGCCGAGACCGGCCACGTCTACGTCTTCAGCAATGGGCCGCGCGACGCGCCGAAGCGCAAGAACCGCGTCGCTCGTTACACGGTCGCCCGGCAGCCGCCGCACCGCATCGACCCGGCGACCGAGGAGCTGGTGATCGAATGGGAGTCGGCGGGGCACGACGGCGGCGACATGGCCTTCGACCGCGACGGCCTGTTCTATGTCAGCACCGGCGATGGCACGAGCGACTCCGACACCTGGAACTCCGGCCAAACGCTCGACGACCTGCTCGGTGCGGTGCTGCGGATCGACGTAGACCGCCGCGAAGGCGGCAAGGCGTACGCGGTGCCGCCGGACAACCCGTTCGTGGCGACACCGGGCGCGCACCCGGAGATTTGGGCCTTCGGCCTGCGCAACCCCTGGCGGATGTGCGCCGACCCGGAGACCGGTCAAATCTGGGTCGGCAACAACGGCCAGGACCTGTGGGAGACGGCCCACCTCGTCCGCCGCGGCGAGAACTACGGTTGGAGCGTCATGGAAGGCAGCCACCCGTTCTACCCGAACCGCAAGCGCGGCCCGACGCCCATCGTCGCGCCGACGATCGAACACGCGCATTCAGACTTCCGCTCACTGACCGGCGGCGTCGTCTATCGCGGCGACGTGCTGCCGGAGTTGCGCGGCGCATACGTCTACGGCGACTACTCGACCGGCCGCATCTGGGCGATGAAGCACGACGGCACCCGACCGCTCTGGCACCGCGAACTGGCCCGCACCACGCTGCAAATCGCGGCCTTCCGAGTGGACCAGCGCGGGGAGCTATTGATCGCCGACCACGGCGGCGGCATCTATCGGCTCGTGCCCACGAAACCGGGGCCGCCCGGCCCGCCGTTCCCGATGCTGTTGAGCCAGACCGGATTGTTCGCCGCGACCGCGGACCATCGCGTGAATGACGGCCTGATTCCGTACGCCGTGAACGCGCCAGGCTGGGCCGACGGCGCGCACGCCGAGCGGTTCCTGGCGATCCCCGGTAGCGCGAAGGTCGGCTTCGACGCCAGTCGCGGCTGGACGTTTCCCGATGGTACGGCCCTCGTGCAAACGCTCGCGCGGGGGCGCGTCCGCCTCGAGACGCGCGTCCTCTTGCGGCAGCACGGCGAGTGGGCCGGCTACTCCTACCGCTGGGACGCGGGGCAGCAAGACGCGGCGCTGGTGCCTAAGTCCGGCGAGGAAGTCGAACTCGCCGACGGGGCCAAATGGCGCTTCCCCAGTCGAACGGAATGTCTCACCTGCCACAGCCGAGCGGCCGGCTTCGTCCTCGGCGTCACCGGGGCACAGCTCAACCGCGGCAACCAACTCCGCACGCTCGCGGACATCGGCCTGTTCGCGGGTACCTTGCCCAAGGACGTGGACCGGCTGACCGATCCCAGCGACGCGACCCAGGACGCCGAGCGGCGGGTGCGGGCGTACCTGCACGTCAACTGCTCCGTCTGCCACGTCGAGGCCGGCGGCGGTAACGCCAAGATGGAACTCGGCCTCGCTACACCGCGCGACCGGATGAACCTGTTGGCCGCCCGGCCGCAGCACGACACCTTCGGCCTCGCCGACGCCATGTTGGTCGCGCCGGGCGCACCGGAGCGCTCGGTCCTCGTCCATCGCCTGTCGCGCCGCGGCCGCGGCCAGATGCCACCGCTCTGTTCCAACCGCGTGGACGAGACGGCCGTCCGGCTCGTCCGCGATTGGATCGCCAGCCTGAAGCCGGAGCGGGCGTTCGTCCACACCTGGGCGATGGCCGACTTCTTGCCGGACCTCGGCGCGCTCAACGCTGGCCGGTCGATCGAGGCGGGCCGCAAGGCGTTCCGCGACACCGGCTGCGGCCAGTGTCACCGCTTCGCGGGCGACGGCGGCACGGTCGGCCCGGACCTCGCCGGCGTCGGCAAGCGTCTCAAACCGCACGAGGTCCTCGAATCGATCCTCCTGCCCTCCAAGGTCATCGCCGACGAGTACGCCGTGACGATCGTCGCAACCGTCGGCGGCGCGACCGTCTCCGGCCGCGTCGAGCGCGAGGACGAGCGCGTCGTGGTGCTGCGCCCGCCGTCCGGCGACTCTGTTGCGGTCGCCAAGAAGGACATCGCGGATCGCCGCAAGTCGGACGTGTCGAACATGCCGACCGGCACGGTCAACGTGTTGCACAAGGACGAGGTTCTCGACCTCGTGGCGTACTTGCTCAGCGACCCGAAACCCCCAAAGACGGAGGCGCGATGACATGTCACAAGGTGGAATCCTTTGAGCCCGACGCGCCAGCGAGGGCGTTTGCCGTTTCCCTCGCTGGCGCGTCGGGCTCAAAGGTCTCGGCGGTTCTGGCTCTCGCCGTTGTGGCCTGTATTGCACCCGCCCAGGACGCGCCGATGCGCCGCGTCGCCGCTCTCGTGACCGAATATCGCCACAACTCGCACGCCGACGTGATCGTCAGCCGGCTGCTCCTCACCGACATGCTCGACGGTACCGGCAAAGACTCACCACTGAAGCTCGCGTCGCTCTACACCGACCAGCGGCCGGCCAACGACATCAGTCGCCTCCTGGCCGCCTCGCACCGCTTCCCGATCGCGCCGACCATCGCCGATGCGCTCACCCTCGGCACTGGCCGGCTCGCGGTCGACGGCGTGCTGTTGGTCGCCGAACACGGCAATTACCCGCTCTCGCCCACGGGCAATCGCCAGTACCCGAAGCGGCGCTTCTGGGAGGAGACGCTCCGAGTCTTTCGCCAGAGCGGCCGCGTCGTCCCGGTGTTCGTCGACAAGCACCTCGCCGACAACTGGGACGACGCGAAGTACCTCTACGACACGGCCCGCGAGCTGAAGGTGCCGCTGATGGCCGGTTCCTCGGTGCCGGGGACGTGGCGGCATCCGCCCGCCGATGTCGAGCGCGATGCGGCGGTTGCCGAGATCGTCGCGTTGACATACGGCACGACCGACGCCTACGGGTTCCACGCTCTCGAAGCGGTGCAGGCGCTCGCCGAGCAGCGCCGCGGCGGCGAAACCGGCGTGCGGGCCGTGCGCTGCCTGAGCGGCGACGCGGTGTGGAAGGCCCTCGACGAGCGCCTCGCCGACCCTGCGCTCGTCGAGGCCGCGCTGCGCCGCGCGCCGGGGTTCCAGAAAGGCGAGCCGCTCAACCGCAAGGCGGTGCCGAAGCCGCTGTTGATGGTCGTCGAGTACGCGGACGGCCTGCGGGCCTTCGTCCTCGAGTTGAACGGTGCGGTCGGGGCATGGACGGCGGCGTGGCGCACCCGCGACGACAAGCGGATCGAGTCCACGGAGTTCTGGACGCAGGAGGCCCGGCCGGCGGCTCACTTCACGCTCATGCTCAACGGCATCGAGTCGATGATGTTGACCGGCCAGCCGGCGTGGCCCGCCGAGCGGACGCTCCTCACGAGCGGCACGCTCGACGCTCTACTCCAGTCGCACACCCGCGGCGGCGAGCGTATTCCGACGCCGTACCTGAACGTGCGTTACCGACCGACGTGGCGGTGGAAGCCACCACCGCCGCCACCGCCGGGCCGGTCGTGGAGCGAACAGTAATCGCCCTGGCCAGCCCGGAGCGCGAGCGACGGGTCGATTGTCCCGTCGCTTGCGCTCCGGGCTGGCCGGATTTCATCCCGCCGCGGTCAACAGCGCCTCCAGCGCGATCGGGTCGGCCGGCTTGGTCAGGTGTTCGTCGAACCCGGCCTCCTTCGCCCGCCGGCGGTCGTCCTCGTGGCCGTAGCCGGTCAGTGCGATCAGCCGCGACGACGCCGTGACCGGATTCCGGCGCAGCGCCCCGGCCACCGCGTAACCGTCCAGGCCCGGTAGGCCGATGTCGCAGATCACGACCTCCGGTCGGGACTCGGCCGCCGCTCGCACGCCGTCCGGCCCCGTATACGCTACCCCCACCTCGTAGCCGAACGCCTCGAGCAGTAGGCGCAGGCTATCGGCCGCGTCGCGGTTGTCCTCCACGACCAGTACGCGCAGGCGGCGCGCCGCCCGGCGCGGCGGGGTCGGCCCCGTCGTCGCCGTAGGGATCTCAGTTTGCGTCGGCAGCGCGACGGTGAACGCGGCCCCCTGGCCGAGGCCGGCGCTTTCGGCGCGCACGCTGCCGCCGTGCAAGGTGGCCAGCCCTTTGACGATCGCCAACCCCAAGCCCAACCCGCCGGCGCTGCGGTCGAGCGTGCGGTCGGCCTGGGCGAACGTATCGAACAGTTGCGGCTGCATCTCCGGGTCGATGCCGGCACCGCTGTCGCGCACGGTCAGGGCCGTCTGTCCGTCCGCCGGTGCCGCGACTTCCACCGCGACTTCGCCGTCCGGCGGCGTGAACTTGAGGGCGTTGGCCAGCAGATTGCCGACGACCTGGGTCAGTCGAGTCGCGTCGCCGCTGATCCACACCGGCGCGTCCGGCACCGTCGCGCCCAGGGCGACGCGCTTGGCGTCGAAGCCCGGTCGGTGGTCGGCCACCGCCTGCCGCACGACCCGGCCGAGGTCCAGCCGCTCGCGGCGGAGTTGCACCTTGCCGGTCGCGATCCGCGAGGCGTCGAGCAGATCGTCGACCAACCGGCCGAGGTGCGTCGTCTGCCGGTCCAGGATCGCGCTCACCTGGTCCACCACCGCGGGGTCGCCGCCGCGGAGGCGCAGGATTTGGACCGCGTTGCGCAATGGAGCCAGCGGGTTGCGCAGCTCGTGGCCCAGCATGGCGATGAACTCGCCTTTGCGCCGATCCGCCTCCTCGGCCCGCCGGCGAGACGCTTGCTCGCGCGCGTACAGGCGTGCGTTGTCCACCGCCAGGCCGGCTCGGCGGCCGAGGTCGAGTGCAAGCGTCAGGTCGGTGGGCGCGAACCGCCGCCCGGACTCGGTAGCGAAAACGATCGCACCGAGCGTCCGGTCGTGCGCGGCCAGCGGAACGATCATCACCGACTGCAACCCGAAACTGCGGACGATGGCCAGATGCTCCGGGTCGCGGATGGCCGACGCGATCATCGCGTCGGTCACCTCGGGGACGAACTCCGGCTCGCCGTGCCGGACGACGGCCGGTACGCCGCGGGGGGCATCCGTGTGGGGCGGATAGCGACCGGCCAACTCGCGCGCCAAGGCAATCTTCTCCGGGTCGGCGTGGGCGACCGCGAGCTGACGCAGTCCGCCGTCGGCCTCGGTCACGTAGACGCTGCACCAGTCGGCCAGCCGCGGGACGACCAACCGGGCCACCGCCGCGAGCGTCGTCTGGTAGTCGAGCGACGAGGCGAGAGCTTCGCCAGCGTCGGCCAGGAACTGTTGGGCGTCCTCGGCCCGCTTGCGGTCGGTGATGTCGCGCGTGAAGCAACTGGTGTGGCGGAACTCGCCGTTCTCGCGGTAGACGCTGGAGCTAATCAGCACGTACCGCACCGACCCGTCCTTGCACTTCAGTCGGGTCTCGTAGTTGCGCAGCTCCTCGGCGTTCGCCAGGCGGCGGAGCATGTCGGCGATGACGGCCGGGTCGGCGTGGAACTCGGCGACGTTGTGGCCGACGTATTCCTCGCGGGTGTAGCCCAGCATTTCGAGTTCGGATCGGTTCGCCCAGAGGATGGTGCCGTCCGACCCGACCCAGTGCAGGCCGATGGTGGCGTTCGCCACGAAATCGGTCAGTTCGGCCTCCTTGCGCCGCATCGCCCGCTCGGCTTGCCGGCGGTCGATCGCGCGCAGCCGCTCGCCCTTGCGGAACAGATCGACGAACAGCGCCACCTTGGCCCGCAACACCTCTGGGGCGAACGGCTCGACGAGGTGGTCCACCGTCCCGAGCCGGTACGCCTCGGCCACCGGGAACGCAGGCGACTCGCCGGCGGACAGGAACACGATCGGCGTCTGGCAACCCCGTTCGGAGGCGCGGACTCGCTGAGCCGTCTCGAACCCGTTGAGACCGGGCATCTGCATGTCGAGAAGGACAACGGCGAAATCGCGTTCGCCGAGCAGTCGCAGCGCCTCCGCGCCGGACGCTGCGCGGACGAAGTTCTCGCCGAGGTCGGCCAGGGTCGCTTCGAGGGCGAGCAGGTTCGCCGGTCGATGATCGACGAGGAGAATGTCCGCCGGTGGCGGAATGGGTTCGTCGGACATACGGCGGATGACCTCCGTGAGTCGGGCGAGCCGCCCCGCCCTCCCGGCGGGCCGTTGGGTATTCTAGTGCCGGATCGAACGGATGGGCGGCCTCCTCACCGTGGCTGGTCGTATTCGGGACCGTTCGCGCCTATAACGGGAAACGGCCCAAACCCTGGACGCACCCGATGACGACCCAACCTGTCGCTCTGGTGACCGGCAGCGGCGCACGCCGCGTCGGCCGACACGTTGCCGACGCCCTCGCCGGTCGCGGCTACGCCCTTGCCATCCACTACCGTACGTCAGCCACGGAAGCCGAGGCAGCCGTCGCCGAGTACCGCAAGCGCGGCGGCGCGGCCCACGCCGTGCAGGCCGATCTTGCGGACGAGGCGCAGGTCCAGGCGATGGTCGCGGCGACGCTCGGCCACTTCGGCCGGCTCGACGTACTCGTCAACTGTGCCGCCGTCTGGAAGCGCAAGCGGCTCGAAGACGTGACGGCCGCCGACGTGCGCGCACACTTCGAGATCAACGCCCTCGGCACCTTCCTCTGTTGCCAGCACACCGGCCTGGAAATGGTGAAACGTCCGACCGGCGGCTGCATCATAACTCTGGGCGACTGGGCCGAGGTTCGGCCGTACCCCGATTACGCGGCATACTTCCCGTCGAAGGGCGCGGTGACGGCGCTGACGCGCAGCCTCGCCGTCGAACTGGGGTTGCGCAACCCGCGGGTCCGCGTCAACTGCGTGCTGCCCGGCCCGGTGATGCTACCGCCCGACCTGCCCGCAGCCGAACGGCAGCACGCGATCGCGGCGACGCTCGTGAAGCGCGAGGGCAGCCCGGACAACATCGCACAGGCCGTGCTGGCGCTGATCGACAACGACTTCGTCACCGGCGTTTGTCTTCCGGTCGACGGCGGACGTACCATTTACGCGCCGGATTGACGATGGTTCGCCGAAGCGAGGAGGACGATCCCGATGGGCGAGAAGATCACCAAATCCGACGCCGAGTGGCAGGCGCAGTTGACGCCGCAGCAGTACAGCGTGGCCCGCCAGCACGGCACCGAGCGCGCCTTCACGGGCGAGTACCACGCCCACAAGGGCGACGGACAATACCTGTGCGTCTGCTGCGGCCAAGCGCTGTTCGACTCGGCGACGAAGTACGACAGCGGCACCGGCTGGCCGAGCTTCTTCGACCCGACCGACGCCGACGCGCTGACGCTCAAAGTGGACGACGC
>CAZNSL010000073.1:0-4743 GCA_964574975.1 uncultured Alcaligenaceae bacterium
ACCCCTCGTCGTCCCGGATGTGGACCGGGCTGAGCGCCCGCCGCAGGACGCGGGCCATCAGCTCCGTCGGCGGCTCCAGGCCGGTGAAGTGGAGAAACTGCAGCCCCGCCTGCCGCACGAACATCTCGACGCCGGTCACGGTCTGCGCCCCGCGCGTCCGCGCCTCGCGGATCAGCATCGTCGTCTCCGGCGTGTAGACCGTGTCGAAGACGATCATGTCCGGCCGCAGGAAGCTCGCGTGCAGCGGGCTTTCGTCGACGTTCGGATGCATGCCGACCGGCGTGCAGTTGAAAACGATGTCGCAGCCCTCCTTGTGGCGGGCTGTCCAGTCGAGCGCCTCGCCAGAGACCTCGTCGGCCAGTTTCTCGGCCCGTTCCGGAGTCCGGTTGGCGACGTGGATGTTCGCACCTTCGCGGTGCAGGGCATGGGCGATCGCGCGGGCCGCACCGCCGGCTCCCAGAATCAGCACCATCCTCTTGTGCAAGTCGATTGGCTGCTGTGCGCCGCCCTTCGTCATGTGGTGTTTCAGTGCGTCGAGGGCGGCCTGGTAGTCGGTGTTCTCGGCGTGGAAGCCATCGGGCCGACGGATCAGCGTGTTGGCCGCGTGCGTCGCCTCAACGGTCGGGGCGCGGGTCTGCGCCGCGGCGGCCGCCGCCTCCTTGTGTGGGATGGTGACGCTGTAGCCCTCGACCGGCACTCCCGAGAACACCTCCAGGAACGCCGGCAGTTGCCCCCGCGGCACGCGGAACGGCAGGTAGACCGCGTCGACGCCGAGTTGCTTGAAGGCGGCGTTGTGGACCAGCGGGCTCATGCTGTGGGCGACCGGGTCGCCGGCCACACCGAAGACGCGGGTCGCGGCTTGGATGGTGGCGGTCGGGTAGACTTTACGCAGTTCGTCCATCGACGGCATGCCGGGGGCAACGCCGCGCTCCCGGTTGAACGCCGCGTAGGTGAACGGTGCGCCGTACTTGAGTGAGAGCAGACGACTGGGGAAGCCGATGTCGCCGGAGCAGAACGCGACCGTCGGCTTCTTGGCATTCTCGTACAGGTTGAGGACGCGAACGATGTCGGCCGGCGTGCGGGCGCTGACGACGACCTTGAGCACGTCGGCATCTTGCTTCGACATGCGGGCGTAGATGTCTTCGAGGTCCTCGGGGAAGTCGATGAGGTTGTGGTAGCTGACGACGCGTTTGACGTCCTTGAACCGGCGGATGTCGTCGGCGATGTCGGTCTCGAGGTCCACCCAGTCGAAGCCGCCGACGATGCATTGCTTGAGCAGCATCTTGCGGGCGTCTTCGCTGCCGGCCCAGCGACCGCCATCGGCCGGCCGGCGGATGGTCGCCATCATCGGGCACGGCTTGTTGGCCAGGAGGCGCTTCAGGTCGGGGGCCTTGGCGATGAAATCGAGGCGCAGTTCCAGAAAGTCGGCCCCGCGCTTGGCCGCCTCGTGGATTTCGATGGCGACCATCTTGTGGCGCGTCCGCCCGATCACCACACAGATGCGTTGCGTGCCCGTCGCCATGCCGTCTCGCCGTCCGTTCCGTGAGGGTAATGATTCTCCACTGTATGACGATCCGTTCGAGCGAGCAAGCGAACCCCCGCGACTCCGCAGCAGACGCTTCGTATAACGGTGCCGATGTCCGCCCGCCCGGGGGCCCGCCGTGAAGCGACTGACCGTCGTACTCTTCGCCGTGTTCGTCCTGTCGTCGTGCCAACGTTCGGCGACGACCGACACGCTCGCCGAGGTGCGCCAGCGCGGCAAGCTGCGTTGGGGGGCCGACGAGGAGGGCGGCGGGCCGTACATCTACCGCGATGCCAAGGACGTCAACCGCCGGGTTGGCTTCGAGATCGACCTGATGGCCGAACTCGGCCGCGCACTCGGCGTCGACAGCGAGTTCGTTCAGGGTAACTGGAAGAACCTACTTACGACCCTTTCGACAGGCAGTATCGATGTCGCCGTCAACGGCATCGAGTTGACGCCGGAGCGGCTGCGCTCGCACATCGCCACCCGGCCGTATTTCGTCTACGAACTCGTCCTGCTCGCCCGTGCGGACAACGCCGAACTCGACGGCTGGTACCGGCTGGCGAAGCCGCGCGGCGACGGGCGCAAGTGGATCGTCGGCGTTCTCGAAGGCACCGCCGCCGATGCGTACGTCAAGGCGACGTTCCCGAACACGGTCGAGGTCCGCGAGTACGAGGGGACGACGGAGGCGTTCCGCGACCTCGACAAGCGAGGCATCGACGCCACCGTGACCGATACGCCAGCGGCGGCGTTCTACGGCCCGCAGTTTCCAGTGCGCACCGTGGCGACGGCCGAGAAGGGCTATTACGTCATCTACCTCCGCCGCGGCGACGAGGCACTCCGCGACCGGCTCAACGAACTACTCGGCGAATTGGCCCGTTCGGGCAAGCTGCGGACGATCTACGAGCGCTACAACCTTTGGTCGCCACTCCAGGAGGAGTTGACGAAGCCGAGCATCGAAACCGTCGTCGAGTCGAAGGTGCCGACCGACGCGGCGGCGAGCGATTGGGCTGTCGTCTGGCGCAACCGCGGCTACCTGCTGGAAGCCGCGTGGATGACGGTGAAGCTCAGCCTGATCTCGATGCCGCTCGCGGTGCTGCTCGGCCTGGCGATCGCCCTCGGTCGGCTGTATGGCCCCGCGCTGTTGCGATTGCCGCTGGCGGTGTACGTCGAGGTGATCCGCGGCACACCGCTCTTGCTGCAACTGCTGTTCCTGTACTTCGGCGTCATTCCGCTCTTGGGATTGCCGCCGTGGCTACGCGATCAGGCTCCGGTGATCGCGTCGATCCTGGGTCTATCGCTCAATTACGCGGCCTACGAGGCGGAAATCTACCGCGCCGGTCTGCTGGCGATCCCGGCCGGCCAGATGGAAGCGGCTCTGGCCCTCGGCCTGACGCGGCGGCAAGCGCTGCGGCACGTTATCGTGCCGCAAGCGGTACGGATGGTGATCCCGCCAGTGACCAACGACTTCATCAACCTGTTCAAGGACACGGCCATCTGCTCCGTCGTGGCCGTGGTCGAACTGAGCAAGCAGTACAACATCCTGGTCAACAACACGCCGACGGCGTTCGTCGAACTGGCGCTGGCGGTGGCGGGGCTGTACCTCGTCATGAGTTACCCGCTGACGCTCCTGACGCGACGGCTGGAGAAAAACGTCACTGCGGCGCGAGCGTAAGATCGGTACTCGCCTGTAGCCTGTAGGGTGGGACGAGTGGAGCGAGTCCCACCGCGACGATGCAGGCGCTTGGCGGTTCCCGGTGGGACTCGCTCCACTCGTCCCACCCTACGAAGTCCTCGGAGACTGTCTCGATGATCTCCGTCACCAACCTCGTCAAGCGCCACGGCCCGCTGACCGTCCTCGACGGCGTCTCGCTCGACGTGCCGAAGGGCGACGTGGCCGTCTTGATCGGTCCTTCCGGCGGCGGCAAGAGTACGCTTTTACGATGCGTCAACGGTCTGGAGCCGTTCCAGGCCGGCGAGGTCCGCGTCGGTGACATCGTCATGCATCCCGACGACGTGCGTCGCACCGGCGGCGACACGCTCCTGAAGCTGCGTCGCCGCGTCGGCTTCGTCTTCCAGCAGTTCAACCTGTTCCCGCACCTGACGGTCCTCGACAACGTACTAATCGGCCCGCGACTGTCGCTCGGACAAACGCGCGAGCAGGCCGAACCGTTGGCGAAGCGGCTCCTGGAGCGCGTCGGACTTGCGGAGAAGCTGAACGCTAAGCCGGAGAACCTCTCCGGAGGGCAACAGCAGCGCGTCGCCATCGCGCGGGCGTTGGCGGTGAAACCCGAGGCGATCCTGTTCGACGAACCGACGAGCGCCCTCGACCCGCGGATGGCGGCGGAAGTTCTGGGCGTCATCACCGAATTGGCCCGCGATGGCCAGACGATGATCGTGGTGACGCACGCGATGGGCTTCGCCCGCACCGTGGCGACGACGGTCCACATCATGCACGCCGGCCGCGTCGCCGAGAGCGGACCGCCGGTGCAAGTGTTCGAGTCGCCGCGCGAGGAGGTGACGCGGCATTTCCTCAAAGAGGCGCGTTCGGCGTGAGCGCCGGTTGTCCACGGCCGCGGCTTACGGATAACAATGCGAGAGCGATTCCTTCCCCGCACGAGACCGCGACGATGGCCACTGCGACTGCCAAGCGCCTGATTACCGTCGGCCACAGCCCCGACCCCGACGACGCCTTCATGTTCTACGCCCTGGCCCACGACCTGATCGAGACGGGCGACCTGAAGTTCCGACACCAACTCGAAGACATCGAGACGCTCAACCGCCGGGCGTTGCGTGGCGAACTCGAAGTGACGGCCATCAGCATCCACGCCTACGCGAAGCTGCTCGACAAGTACGCCCTGTTGCCGAGCGGGTGCAGCATGGGCGACCACTATGGCCCGATGGTGGTCGCCCGCAAGCCGCTGACGCTCGACGAGTTGAAGCACATCAAAATCGCCGTCCCCGGCACCATGACGACGGCGTTCCTGACACTGCGGCTATGTCTCGGACAAGCCTTCGAGTACGAGGTGATGCCGTTCGATCAGATCATCGACGCCGTCGCGTCGGGCCGCTTCGACGCCGGTCTGATCATCCACGAAGGCCAATTGACGTTCCAGAACCAGGGGCTGAAACTGATCGTCGATCTCGGCGTGTGGTGGCAGGAGAAGACCGGGCTGCCGCTGCCGCTCGGTGGCAATGTGGTGCGCCGCGACCTCGGGCCA
>CAZNSL010000073.1:4753-6566 GCA_964574975.1 uncultured Alcaligenaceae bacterium
GGCGGCTTCTCGACGAGGCGGACAAGGCTGGCGTCATCGACAATCCCGTGAACGTCGAGTTCGTGGAGTGATCCTCGGTTCGCGTCGTTTCGCGGAAGCGTCCTTCCCGGCACCCTCTCAACTGGCGAAATCGCCGCCGACGGGGTATGCTGAATGCTCCCGATGATGCGGGAGTGTTCTCGACCGTTAAGGATGCCGCCGTGGACGTACGCGCCGCGCCCGAGCCGCCGGTCGCCTGGCAAGGGCTGCTCGGATACCTGAACTTCTCCGATGGCCGGCCGGACCCGCGTTTCCAGGCCCAGTTCCACGCTGCCTGCCGCCTCGCTACCGAACAATCCCTCCCCGTCGCCGATCTGCTCGACGCTCAACTCGCCGAACTCCAGGCGGCCGGCGGCAGCGCGTTCAAGGACGTGGCCCAGGCCCGCGCTGCCGTGGCTGCCCTGCGCGCCCTGCCGGACGCCTACCGCGCCCACCACCGCGACCTGCTCGCCCTCGTCGATGACGACACGCTGTTCGCCCCGCTGTTCCTGGCCCGCGCCTGCGAGGCGATCCTGGCCGCGCGCTCCCACGGCGAAGGCGATGCGGTTGCCGACGCAGTCGCCCGACTCAACGACTTCGTCGGCTACCGCCCGATCCCGACGTTGGAGTCGCGGCGCGAGGGCGAAATCTACGACCGGGAACGGTTCCGCCCGGTGCCGCTGTATCTGCGCGGCGTCGGCGTTAGCGCCGGGCCGTACCAGGCGATCATCGTCAAGGCCCTCGAAATCCTGCAAGCGACCGACGCGGACTTGCTGGAGGAGGCGCAATTCGACCCGGCGGTGCTGGACGAACTGGCGCTCGACCCACGGGCCTACGACCACAACCACCCGGCCAACCGCCGGCCGAACCACATCTTCGGCGAGTGGGACCCGCACGTCATCGACGTGCAGGGCCGCTACCGCCGCTTCGTCATCCGTCGCAACACCATCGAGGCCCTGCGCCGCCGTGTCGTCGCCGAGCCGGACCCGCACGGGGCGCGGCTCGCCGCGGCCGGCGGCGTCCTGGCTGGCACCGTGCTGATGGCCGCGGCCCTCTGCGGCCGCGGGCCGACGGCCTACGGTTCCAACGCGACACTTTCCACGCTCGTTCCCGCGATCGCCCGGCTGCGCGACCGCTACTACGAATCGCTCCTGAAGCAGATGACGGGGCCAGCCGGCGAGCAATTGCGGCAGGAGGCCGAAGCGGCCCGCCAGCCGTTCGGGGCCGCTCGGCAGCAACTCAACCAGATGATGGCCCACGACCGGGCGCTGCAACTCCAGGAACAGCACCTTGCCGCCGTGTTCGCCGAACTCGGCTACGCTGAGGCGAGCCGGCGGCGAGCTTTGGCCATTGCCACGGTGTCCGTGCGGATCGAGTCGGCGGTGCGCGCTCACGTCACCGCCGCGGAGATCGCCGCCGGTCGCGGCGACCCGGCTCGATCGGCCCTGGAACTGAGAGCGGCCGTGGATCTCTTGCACCGCGGCATCCGCTGCGGGGCGCTGGCCGATCCGTGGTCGGTCCTCGGTTACCAGGGGCTGTACCCGCTGTTCCTGTCGCGCGAGGATTCGATCCACGACCCGCGCATCGAGGAGTTGTTGGAACTGGTCGGCGACATCTTCGAGGGCTACACGCGGGCCTTGACCGAGGCGGCGTCGGTCGGCGCGGAGGAACTGCGCGAGTCGCTCAGTGCGTCGGTTCACGAGTTGGCCGAGTGGTGGGACCGTTTTGCCACCTACGAAGTGAGCGACCTGCCGCGGGTTCACGGCGGCGAGGCGGCGGCCGCGGCCGAACACGT
>CAZNSL010000073.1:6576-12064 GCA_964574975.1 uncultured Alcaligenaceae bacterium
GCACCTGCGCCACCCGGATGCTGGCACGGCCGACCTCGCGTTCTGGCGGCGGCACCTCGACGGCTTCCGCACGCCGGCCGCGTTCGCTCGCGTCGTCGCCGCACTGCTCGACCGCGGCGACCTGACCGCGTCGCAGGGGCTATTGATGGCGTGGCTCTCGCAGGCGGGGGAAGTGCCACTGGAAGCCGGCGACGACTCGTTCCACCCGCTCGCCAAGCGCTGGATGACCGAGACGCTCCGTGGCCCAGCGACGCCGGAGCGGGCCGCCAAGCTCGGCCGGTTCTTCGACTCGCTCGAAGCCAATGCCGAGGGGTTGTGGGACATCCCCGAGTTGTCCTCACGCGGCGGCGAGTCCGATGAGGACGACGAGGACGAGGACGGCGACGATGTGTACGGCGCGGCTTACGAGGGCGTGACGTTCCGCGATTCGGCCGACGACGGCACCGAGGGCACGTTGGCCGGCGACGGCCCAATGGGCGACGATTTCACGCTCGAAGGCCAGGACGAGGCCCTGCGCGCCCACGTCCAGTTCCTGGCGACTGTGGCGACGCTCTGGCGGGCGGCGGCACCGAGTCTCCGCGGCCATCCGGCGACGCTGCGCGACTGGCTGGCCGCCGTGCGGCAGCGCGAGGCGGGCTTGGAGAAGCTCATGGATCGGCTGCACGGCATCGCAGTGCCGGAGCCGCCGCCGGGCTTTGAGGGAGCTGTCGAGTACGACCGCCGCCGCGGCATCAAGGAGCAACTGATCGAGGAGTCGCTCGGCGCGGCGTTGGCGTTCGGTCAGGCGCGGCGGACGCTTGCCAGCCTGGTCGGCGGCGGCGGGGCGGCCGCGGAGTGGGAACCGGCTGCTGTCGAGGTCGAACGCGGCGTCGAGGCCGGCGATGCCACGGCTGTGCGCGTTGCCCTCGGGCGGCTACTCGGCCTGCTGCGGTCGCAACCGCTCCTGTACGTCCCGCTGACGGCCGGCGGTCACCCGCGGCACATCCTACGAACCCGCTCGGCGCAAGCCCTGTTGACGTTCCTGCTCGAACGGCTGCCGCGGCTCGGGCTGCTGCGTGAGACGTTCGACGTGATGCAGACCGCCCGACGGATGGAGCAAACCTCGCCGCCGGAGGGCAAGAAGGTCACGGAGTTCGACCGCCTGTTCCCCGTCGGCTTGCAAGCGTCGGTGGATGCGGTCGTGGACCTGGCCGACCGCACCGGTAAGCCGGCCGGCGGCTCGATGCAAGAGGCCCTGCGGCGGTTGGTCGCGCCGTACCTGGCGGCGTGGGTCGAGCATTCCGGCACACTGCGGCTGTCGGTTATGGAAAACGTCTCCGGCGACTCCGACTGGGAGCGGGTGACGGCGTTCGTGCGGAAATACGGGCAGGCGTTGTTCACGCCGTCGTTCCTGCATTTGGCGAACGTACGGGCCGTGTTGCACCGCGGCGTCGAGGCGTGGCTGGACGAATTGCCGCAGCAGGACGATGCCCCGGAGGAGTTCCTCGAAGCGCTCGACGACACGCTACCGCGCGGCCAAGCGGTGCGGCACCTGGAGTTCGTGCTGACGGCCGTCGGCGAAAACTACGAGGAGTACCGCGACTACAACACGACGACGACGCACTCGGACTACGGCGAAAACCTGTCGGTTCTGCTCGACTTTCTGCGCGTCAAGGCGGCCTACGAGCGCGACCTGTGGCGGTTGCGGCCGCTGTTCGTTGTCCACGAGGTCCTGTGCCGCCGGGGCCGGCCGGCGAATGCCGCGTGGTGGCAGGAAGGCATCGTCGCCGAGACGCGGGCGATGGCCGACAAGCACCTGGCCGAATTGAGTCGCGTTGAGGCCCGGCACGGCATCCGGTTGCGGACGGTGCGCGACCGCGTGGGCGAGCGGTTCGTCGCGTCGCTGGCCGCCGACCGGCTGAGCGCCCTGGTCGGCCCGGCGTGGCAGGCCGCTCGCTGCGGAGCCGACGAGTCGAACGCCGACTTCGCCAAGCTGTACGAGCAGGTGGAGGCGTTCGCGGCGACGCCGGCCGGCGGCGGCCCGGCGCCGGCGCCGTGGCGGCGGCGGCGGGAGCGCGAGGACCGCCACGTGCGGCACGAGCCAAATCACGCCCCCCCGCCCCCCGGCCAGCTCACGCCCGAGGGCCTGCGCGAACAACTGGGACAGAGCTGGGAACGGCCCCTGGAACTGCCGTAAGCGACCGCGACTCGTACAATACCGGCTGCGTCGTGTCGGATGGGACAAATCGAGCAAGTCCCACCGCCAGGTCGAAAGCGCCTTGGCAAGTTGAGGTGGAACTCGTTACACTCGTCCCACCCGACACGACCAAACGGGAACGACAGGATGTCGCCCTGGGAGTTCTCACGCATGACGCGGCACCTCCGCCTCCAGCGCCTCGAATCGCGTACCGTGCCCGCCTTGGTCGCCTGGACCGGGGCCGGTGCTGACGCGAATTGGAGCAACCCCGACAACTGGCAAGGCGAGGCCGTGCCGCAGTCCGGCGACGACCTCGTCTTCCCGGTCACCGGGGCCAATCGGGTCAACTTCAACGACCTTCCCGCCGACATCGAGTACCAGTCGCTCGCCTTCGACGACGCCGACTACCGCCTCATCGGCAACCCGATCCGCCTGGTGGGCGGCATCGTCCACACCGGTACGACGGCCGCCGACGTACAGATCGACCTCGACATCGTCCTGACGGGGTCCCAGACGCTTTCCCTTCAGGGCGGCGGCAACCTCATCCTCGGAGGGCAGATCGACCTCAACGGCTCAGCGCTGCTGGTCGACGCTGGAGCGGGCCGATCCGCGAGCTTCACCAGTCTCGTCGGCTTCGGCCTGCTGACCAAGGACGGCGCGGGCACACTCGCACTCGATGGCCCGAACTCCTATGCCGGGCCAACGATCGTCTCCGAAGGCGTCCTCGTCGTCCGTTCCGACGGCGGCCTGGGGTCCGAGGAACCGTTCGACGGCACCGAGGTCCGCGGCGGCACGTTACGGTTCGAGGGTACCGTGACGTCCGAGGAGCCGATCGCGTTCGGCGATGGTGGCCTCGAAATCGGTCCCGGTGCCACAACGCTCAACGGCCCGTTGACGCTGGACGATGGCGGCGGCAGCATCACAGGCGACGGGTCGCTCGCCATCGGCGGCAGCCTGACGCAGGCGGCCGGGCCGCTCGTCGATGTCCTCCAACTCCGCGGCAGCGACATCCGGTTCACGGCGACATCGACCGTGGACGTTCCCTCCATCGACCAGGGGTCGGGCACGACCACCTTCAACGGCACCGTGTTGTCGGGCACGTTCGGCTTCGCGTTCGGCCAGGCAAATCCCGGCACGCTGAGCGGCCTCGGCACGCTCGGCGATGTGACCGTCTCCGCGAACGGCGTCCTCGCGCCCGGTGCCGACGGTGTGGGGCAGATGACGGTCGATGACCTCGTCGTCAGCCAGGGGCGATTCGTCGCGGGTCTCGCAGGCGTGCCGGGGAGCGTCGCCGTTCGCGGCGGTGTGACGCTTACCGGGGCGACCTTCGACGTGAACGTGGCCGGTAACTTCGCCGTCACGCTCGGAGCCCACTACACGGTGATCGATAACGATGGCAGCGACGCGGTGAACGGCACCTTCGACACGTTCGCGGAGGGGGCCGTCGTCCGACAGGTCGACGGGGTCGATCTGCGGATCACCTACGCTGGCGGCGACGGCAACGACGTGGAACTGGTCGCCGACGAGGCCGACCCGCCCCCGCCTCCGGCCGGGGACTTCTCTTACGCCGTCGCCGCGGACGCCGGTGGCGGGCCGCAGGTCAACGTGTACGCCCGAGACGGCTCGCTCATCCGCGCCTTCAACGCTTACGAGTTGGCGTTCCGTGGCGGCGTCCGCGTCGCTGCCGCCGACTTCACCGGCGACGGCGTGCCAGACGTGGTGACCGCTCCCGGCGTCGGCGGCGGCCCGGTGATCCGCGTCTGGGACGGGGAAACCGGGGCGATGGTCCGCGAGTTCCTGGCCTACGACGCGGGTTTCCGTGGCGGCGTCTTCATCGCGGCCGGCGATGCGACCGGCGACGGCATCGCGGACATCGTGACCGGCGCGGGCACCGGCGGCGGGCCGCACGTTCGCGTCTTCGCCGATGGCCTGCCGACATCGACGCGCGACTTCTTCGCCTACACCCCGGCATTCACCGGCGGCGTCAGCGTGGCCGTGGGCGACGTGACCGGCGACGGCCTCGGCGACATCGTGACCGGGGCCGCCTCCGGCGGCGGGCCGCACGTCAAGGCCTTCGACGCCACGACGGCGGAGGTCGATGAGGTGGCGAGCTTCCTCGCGTTCGAGACTAGCTTCACCGGCGGCGTCGCCGTGGCGGTGGCGAACGGCGAAATCGTCGCAACCCCTGGCTTCGGCGGCGGGCCGGTCGTGCGCCGGTTCGACGCGGCGGGGGCGCTCCAGTTCGAGTTCTTGGCCTACGGCGCGGCCTTCCGCGGTGGCATCCGCGTCGGCGTCGCCGACATCGACGGCGACGGCGTCGAAGAAATCCTGACCGGGGCCGGCCCGACCGGTGGGCCGCACGTCCGGGCGTTCGACGCGACGACGGGCGTTTCGACGCAGGAGTTGTTCGCGTTCGCGCCGGAGTTCCTCGGCGGCGTGTACATTGCGTAGGGGTTCGCCGTTGACGTTTCGCGAGTCGCGCACGATCGCGAAACGTCAACCGGCGGGGCGTGGTATAATGAACCACCGCCCCGCACGACGAACCCGCACGCCGGTCCCCCGATGAAGTACCCGACGATTGCCGCCCTGCTGCTCGCGCCGATGGTGGCGCGGGCCGACGAGCCGAAGGCCGACGCCAAGACCGTCCACGTGCCGTATCGGCTCACCGCGACCAATCACGTCCTGGTGCGGGCCAAGGTCAACGGCAAGGGGCCGTTCAACTTCATCCTCGACACCGGCGCGCCGGCTCTGTTCATGACCACGAAGGTCGCCGAGAAGGCCGGCGTCACGCCTCGGAAACGCGGCCTCAGTTCTGTCGACCGCTTCGAGGTCGAGGGCGGCGTCGTCTTCGAGAAGGCCAAGGGCCGCGTCGAAGACATCTTTCAGATCGAGGGCATGAACGGCATGGGCCTCGCTGGCGTCGAACTGCACGGCGTCATCGGCTACAACTTGTTGGCCCGCCACCGCGTCGAGTACGACTTCACCCGCGACAAGCTGCCGTGGACGCCGCTGAAGTTCGAGCCGCCGGAACTGTCCACCGGCGGCTCGGGCCGGTCGGCCGCCGGCGGGCTGGAAATCCTCGGCCCGATGATGAAGTTCCTCGCCCCGCTCCTGGGTCTGAAGCCGAACTTCGCCGCGGAACCGCGCGGCTTTGCTGGGCTGGAGTGCGCCGACGACAAGGGCACGGTGACGGTCTCGCGCGTCCTTGCGGGCGGCCCCGCCGACAAGGCCGGCCTCAAGGTCGGTGACGAACTGGTGCGACTCGGCACCTACGACATCGACAATGTCCGCGACGTGGCGAAGAAACTGGCC
>CAZNSL010000074.1:0-8621 GCA_964574975.1 uncultured Alcaligenaceae bacterium
CGACCCTGATCGAGTGCCTCCGCGATGTCACCGCACCGGGGCACGCCGAGGCGATGGGGGCAGCGAGCGCCGATGTCCTCGCGGACTGGCGGCGGGTGGCCGACCCCGTCGCGGGATTACGGCATGCGCTGCGGTCGGTCGGCGCGATACCAGTTGCTACTGCTTGAGCGATGCCACCGCGAACAGTTGTCGCATCCTCCGCCACGACGACCAGAATCGCGCCGCCGCATGGAATAGCGCCGGCGACACCCGCCACAGGTGCTTGCGTAACGGCGGCCAGGCGTGGGCGATCACGCGGACTTCGTGGACCTCCAGGTCGCACGTCTTGAGCAGGTTGCCCAGCGACGCCGGCGTCCAGGCGTGCAGGTGCATGTGAGCATCGGCCGGGTTGTAGCTGCGGTTGGCAGTCGTGCGCCAATCGTCCAGCGGCAACAACACTAACATCCGGCTCTCGCGGTCGCGCAGCTTGTCCTTCAATTCGAGAAACGCCTGCCGCGGATGTGGGACGTGTTCGACGGCGTGGCTAGTGATGACCTTGTCGAACTGACCCGGCACTTCGGCGATGTTTGAGTACCCTTCGATGCCGAGGCGGCGGGCACACTCGAGGGCGTGCGGGTTGACCTCGACGCCAACTTTGCGATTGGCGGTCAGACCTTGAAGGAGGAAGCCGCCGCCGCAGCCGAAGTCGAGGACGTCGTCGGTCGCCTTGATGTACGGCTCCCAGATGAAGCGGTTGTAGCGCTGCTCGTCGGAGCCGTCGACGCCCTGCCAACCGAAGTACTCTTTACCCTTGTCGCCCAGGTAGTGGTCGATGACGCCATAGGAGGGCGTCGCGGTCGGGGTATTCATCGAAACCTCCCGGGGTGTTGTACGGGGCGCAGCCGCCGCAGCACCGTCGCCAGTTCCCGGCTGTACCAGTCCAGGTCGAACGACGCGGCGCGCGCGGCGGCCGACCGGCCCATCGCCAGCCGTCGCTCCGGGTCGCGGGCCAGTTGCAGGAGGCAGTCGGCTGCCCGCTCCGTGTCGTCGTAACCGACGAGGTAGCCGTCCACGTCGTCGCGCACCACCGAGCCGGTGTTCGGCGAACACACCACCGGTAGGCCGGCCGTCATCGCCTCCATCACCGACCCGGCCGATCCTTCGCACGTCGAGGGAAAGTAGAAGACGTCGAAACCGTCGAGCAACCGGGCGACTTCCTGCCGCGACCGGCCGCCGAGGACTTCCACGGTTCCCTTGTGCTTGGCCAGGGCGTCGGGGAACAGGTCGACGTGACCGACCATGACGAAGCGGAACTCGTCCGGCGGCAGGCGGCGGGCCGTCTCGAAGAAGTACGGCGTGCCCTTGCGCAAGTTGACGCCGCCGACGAAGCCGACGGTCATCGGCCGCCGCACGGCCGGACGCTCGATCGGGCGGAACTCGCCGAGCGCGACCGGGTACGGCAGCACCGACACCTTGGCCGGGTCCACGCCCTCGGCGGCCAGCCCGTCGCGGACGTACTCGGACGCAGCCGTCAGGTGGTGGCACGCATCCCAGGTCTCGCGCTCGATCGCCGCCGCGGCGCTACCGCGCAGAGGCGGTGCCCAGCCGGGAAAGCGTTCCTCCTGAATGCGGGCCTCGCGGTTCTGCACGGCCGCCGGGGCGATCATCTGGTCGGCGACGACCGTCAGGCCGCGACGGCGGGCGTAGCGGCACAGCCGCGGGTCGAGGTTGCGCACGAAGCCCATCAGCGTGTCGGCTCGGCCCAGGCCGACGCGGCGGACCCAACGGCCGGTCACATCGGTCCAGCGGCGGTAGAGCGCTTCCTCGTCGGGGACACCGATCCGGGCGAGCGTGTGCGGCAACAAGAGCCACGGGTTTCGCTCGACCAGGACGTGGGGCAGTGCCTCGCTGTGTCGTTGGGCCATGCGCCGCCCCAGCGCCGGCCGGACGCGGGCGATCAGGTTGGCGAGCGCCGCCGCACCGGAGCCGGGTGGTGCGTAGAACTCGCAAAACGCCCGCTCCAACAGCCCGGCGCGGAGGAGGGCCAGCGGCAGGGCGTAGTGCAGCCGGGCACCGTCCTGGACCACGGCGACGCGGGGGCCGGCGCTCACTTGCGGGCCTCGGCGGCGACGGAACACTCGAAGCGGGCTGGGTCTTCCACGGCGGCGAAGTGCGGGTCGGTCGCGTCGCCGAAGGCGCAGCGGCGGACGCTTGCGAACCCCGCCCGCTTCAACTCGTCTTCCAGAGCCGGGTAGTCCCACATCCAGCGGTGGCGCGAGTTGCCCATCGCATCGGCGATGCGGGCTTTCAGGCCGCGCGGCCTCGCCTCCTCGCCCAGCCAGGTGTCGCGGAGGAACGTGGCCGCCGCCGACGGCGGGTCCGCCTGCAGCCGCGCCAAATAGTTGCGGGCCGCTTCTTCGAGGTCCGGCACGACCACACGCAACACGCCGCCGGGCCGCAGGTGCCGGTAGCAATTCGCCAGGGCGGCGCGGAAGTCGGCCAGGGCCAGGTGTTCGAGGACGTGGCTGCCGTACAGGCCGGCGCACGAGCCATCGGGCACCGGCAGGCCGCGGACAATGTCACCGTAGCGGACGTTCGCCGGGAAGCGGGCGGCGTTGCGCCGCACCAGCCGACCGACGCCGGGCAACCGCTCCAGGCGCAAGGTCGGCGAAGCGTCGAAGTTCAACCAGCCGTCCGGGGCGCACAAGCCGCAGCCGAACTGTGCGTACAGGGGTTCGTCGGCCATTCGCATCAGGGGTAGAGGTATTCGGGCGGGACGAGGCGGCGGTACTCGCGGGTGCGCCGCCACTCGGCCCGGCCGTTGCGCACGCACAGGGCCGCCAGGACCGGGTGCCAGACCGGCGGCACCTCGCCGAGGACGCCGAGCGCGCCACCGAAATCTCGCTTGTACAGGCGGATCAGGAGCTCGGTCGCCGCGACCGACACGAAGCGCAGTTTGGCGGCGGCGACTTCCGGGCCGCTCAGGTTCAGCACGGCGGCATGGCGACGGACGAACTGCGGCACGAACCGCCGAAACTCGCCGATCGAACGATGTGTCCGCCGCAGCGACGCGGAGTCCTGCCCGCGGTGGATGCGCACGACCGACAGCGGTTCCGGTAGTAAGACGTAGTCGTGGGCGACCAAGAGATGGAACCACAGGAACGTGTCGCAGTGCAGGTAGCGTGGGTCGAACCGGCCCAGACCGCGCCAGACGGCGGCACGGACGACGGCGTTACTCATGCCGGGCAACGGATCGCGGGCACGGCCGACGAGCAGGCGGCGCAGGTAGTCGCGACCGGCGTGGCGGCGCGGCTCGGACGTGTGGCGCGGTGGCTCGGACTGGACGCCATTGTCGAACAGGTAGAGCGCCGCCAGGCCGACCAAGCCAACGCTGGCGGCGTCGGGCGCGGTCACCGCGTCGGCCACGCACTTCAGAGCGTCGGGACGGAAGAGGTCGTCGTGGCACAAAAAGGCGATCCAATCGCCGGCGGCCAGTCCGCCGGCGCGGTTGAAGTTCTCGACCACCGGCAGCGACTCGGCGCTGCGGGAGACGCGCAGGCGGGCGTCGCGTCGGGCGAAGTCGGCGAGGATATCGGGCGTCGCGTCGGTGGAGGCGTTGTCGGAGACGACGAGTTCCCAGTCGGCGAACGACTGGGCAAAAACGCTCTCGAGGGCGGCGGCGAGGAAGTTCTCGCCGTTGCGCACCGGCATCGCGACGGAGATCAGGGGCGGGCGGGTGGCCGTGGCTGTCGCGTCCGTGGTGTCTCAGTCGTTGGTCGTCGACCAAGTGCCTTCGACCAATGCCTAATGACTCATGACTCGTCCGAATTGCCCTGCGTGCGGCCGGGCACGCACCGGCCGCCGCGCGAGTCGTTGACCGGAGACGTTGCCCGAGATCACGTACGCCACAATGGGCGTGACGAGATAGACCATGGCGGGCACGAATAGGCTGGCGAAACCCTGCATGACCAGATAGTGGGAGGCCGCGATCATGCCGACGTAGAGGATTGGCGCGACCGATGTCGGGTATTCGAGCGAGTACCGGTACAACCGCCCGAAGCACCAGCCGAGGCCGGCCCAAAACAGTGGAGTGAACCAACTGAAGTCCTGGAACGACTCGCCGATGCCCGAGTAGCTCGACCCGTTCGACGGCATGATGCCGGTGACCTCGCGCAGCTCTTGCCAGGTCGCAGGTTCGAACCATCCCTGGGCGATGGCGGGCTTATCGGGCCACCACGACCGCGGGATCCAGTGGCTGGCCAGCGACAGGTAGCTGGTGCCCCATTGGTAGCGGTCGAGTTCGTAGCAGGTGGCGGTGATGCAGCAACTGTAGATGAACTCGTTGTCGTACTCCTCGTAGGCTTTGTCGAGCAGCACGTTCGAGGCGCTCAACTTCTGAATCTTGCGGGAGGACCACGAACCTTCGGTCGAGACGTAGTCGCGAATGGCCAGGAAGAACAGCATCATGACGCACACCGCGGCCAGGCCGCCGAGGACGACGCCGCGGTTCACCCGCCGCGGCCGGGCCATGTAGAAGCTGTAGATGCAGATGATCACGAACGTGAACACTGGGGCACGGCGCACGCCGTACACCCACGGCGCGATCATGATGAACCCCAGCGCCATGATCAGCAAGATGTTGTTGTTCGAACGGTACTGGGGGTCGGAGGATGCGAGGAAGACGCAGATGGCCAGGCCGGGATAGGCGACGTGGTAGAGCAGGTAAAGGTAGGCCGAGCCGGAGTAGTCGTTACCGATGGCCGCGTAGAAGTAGTACTGGCCGAAGATGCCGACCATCATCGCCCCAACGCCGGCGTACCAGAGCATCTGGCCCTGCGCGGGCGCGATCCGCACGGACTTGGCGATTACAGGCCGGCCCAGCCCCTTGTACCAACCGGCCAGCAGACCGAGCAAACACAACAAACCGACGGCCTCGCCCATCGCGAAGTACGACGGGTGAATGTGGTCGCCGCGCGAGGAAACGATGGCCCCACCTTCGATCACGAAGATGTAGGTGAACATCGTGCAGACGACGGGCACGAACCCGAGGATTCCGGCCTGCGATCGCAACGACCAGACGATTTGATGCGCGCACACGCCGAGGAAGATCAGCCAGATCGCCCAGAACGTCAGGTTGTCGTGAATCGAAGTCACCGCGGCTCCTCGCGAGTCGATCGTTCGAAGGGAGTTATTAGGCTACCTATCCGCGCAGGCCGACGCAACGGGACTCGGGGAAAAATCCACCGGGGTCGCCGGTCACGGCTGGTGCGGCGGGCCGGCGGCGAAAAACTCCCGCGGCCGCAGCAACGCCTCGACCCAACCCGCGGCAACGGCAGCGTGGCCGTAGCGCCCTTCGGCCCAGTCCCACAGTCGTACCGCGTCGACCGCGCCAGCCCGCACGCGCCCGGCCACGCGGGCCAGCGCCGCCGGGAAATCGGCCAGGTCGAGGCCGACCACCTCCACGTCGGGGTTGGCGAACTCGGTAGTCCCGCCAGCCGCCGTCGCCACGAACGGCACGCCATGCGTCATCGCTTCAGCTAGCACCAACGGCAAACCTTCCCACTGGCTCGGCAACACGACGATGTCGGTCACCGCGAGAATCGCCGGCAGTGCCCCCGCTGCGTACGGCCCGCGGACCGCGACCGTATCGCCCTGCCCGGTCGCGCGGATCGCGTCGCGCAGTTGTTCGGCCAGGCCGTCCTGGTCCGGCCCGTAGATGTCGAGGCGGGCCGGCGCGAGCGGGGCGTGAGCCAACAGCCGCGGCCACTCGCGCACCAGCCAGTCCGGCCGTTTGATCGTGGTGACGCGGCCGAGGAACGCCACCCGCAGCTCGCGGTTGCCGGCCGGCGGGCGCGGTGCCGGCGGCGGAGTCGGCCCGGCCGCGATCAGGTACGGCAGCGCCCGCACCGGCCGACCGCCGGTGAGCGGTCGCATGTTCGCGGCGATCGCTTCGGCCATGGCGATGATACCGTCGGCCTGGGTCAGCATCGCCCGGCCCGGCGTGCCCTCCACAGGCACGTCCACCGGCTCGTCGAAGACGGTGAACCCGCCAGGCCGCAGGTAGCGCTTCAGGCGAAAGTGCATTCGGCTGCTGCCGAACGCGGCCAGGGTGTCGAAGTCGCGGGGCAGTCGCACCGGCCAGGTCGTCAGCGCCTCGGCCTTGGCCCACGCCGGCCACCGCCGACCCAGCGCCGAGGGGGCCAGTAGCCGCGCCCCGTAATCGCGGACGCGCCGCTCGTCCACGGCCGGCCACTCGCTCAACGCGGCGGCGAGGGTCACGTCGGCCCCAGCCGCCTTGAGTGCCGCGACCAGGTGCAGCAAGTGCGTCTTGACGCCGCCGCCGACCAGACCGCTGCTGATGAGGACGCGCGGCCCGCTCACCGATGGCTTACCGCGGCCCGGGCCAGGTACGGTGGCGGCCCGGCCTCGCCGCGCAGGCCGTGCAGGATCAGCCGCTCGTAGGCGTCCGCTGACCGCGCCGCCGTGTACTCCGCCCCGCGCGCCGCCAACTCGGCCGAGCGTCGCGGTGCGTTCAACGCCGCCAGCAGGGCATCGCCCAAGCCTGCCGCGTCGCCGACCGGCACAAGCGTGCCGTAGCGGCCGCCGTCGAGGATCTCGCGCGGCCCGTGCGGGCAGTCGGTGGCGACCACCGGCGTACCGACCGCCAGCGCCTCGATGACGACCGTCGGCAGTCCTTCCCAAACGGACGACAGACAGAACAGATCGGCCTTTGCCAGCCACGCCCACGGGTTGGCCACGAACCCCGGTAGGGCCACGTCGTCGGCTACGCCCAGCCGAGCGGCCTCCGCCTCCAGGTCGTGGCGCAGTTCGCCTTCGCCCAGGATGATGAGTCGTGCCGGGCGAACATCGCGCACCCGGCGGAACGCCTGCAAGAGCGTCGGGAAGTCCTTCTGCGGGTGCAGCCGGCCGACCGCCAGCACGACCGGCACGGCACCGCCGAGCCAAGGGTGATCGACCAGTTCGCGGGCCTTCGTCAACAGGTCGTCGGACACCACCGGGTTCGGGATGACGCGCAGCTTGTGCCGGGCGAACGGCACGAGCATCGCAGCGTCAGCCGCCACGCCCTCGGACACGCCGACGATGTCGTCGGCGAGACGGAACAGGTGCCGGGCGACGCGGAACAGACGAACGCGGTGCGCCGCGCCGAGCCGCATCTCTTCGGAGAGCGTGTTCTGGAGGACCATGACCACGCGGGCCGGTACGCCCGAAACCAGCCGGGCCACGCCGGCGACGTTCGACGGGTCCATCGCCGAGAGGACGGCCTGCGGGCGGCGCTCGCGCAGGTAGCGCACGAGCGGGCCAAACTTCTGGCGGATGCCGAGGCCGCTGCCAGCGAACACCTCGCAGCCGGCCGGCACGTCGGCCAACAGCGGCCCCTCGCGGCGGGCGAGGAAGAAATCGACCTCGGTGCCGCGGCGGCGCAGCTCGCCGGCCAGCTTGATGGCGAATTTCTCGCCGCCGCCGCCCGCCAGGTCGGGCAGGTACAGGGCGACGCGGTCCAGTCCGTTCGGCCGGGGGGTTGGCAAGGTTCAGTTCACGGGTACGGGGTGTCCGGCCGCGCGGATCGACAGCCACCGCAGCGCCTGGGCCAGCGGGTCGGGCAACCAGCGGCGGTCGAAGCGCCCGATCCGCGGATGTCCCGCGGCCAGCCGGAACCGCCCACGGGGTCGGGCCGCGGCCCGGCGAAGCGATTCGGCAAGGGCGGTGGTGCTGGCGGCAAACCCGTAACGGGCGGCGACCGCGTCGCGGGCCGCGACGCTCATCCGGCGGCGGGCCTCGGAATCGCTGGCCAGGGCCGCGAGCCGTCCGGACAGCGCGGAGATGTCGCCAACCGGCTCGATCCAGCCGTTCGCGCCCGGCACGATGACATCGCGGGTGCCGCTCACGTCGGTCACGACGGGGACGACGCCCTGGCCCATGGCTTCCAGGAGGGCGATGCTCGTGCCCTCGTAGGCGCTGACCATGACGAGCGCGTCGAGCCGGCGCAGCACGCCCGTCACACCCTCCGGCGGCAGCCGGCCGTGGAACACCGCGCGGCGGCCGGCCAACCTCCGGCGCAGCTCGGCCGCGTCCGGGCCGTCCCCGGCGACATGCAGCTCACAGTCCGCGCCGGCCGCGGCGAGTACCCCCGCCAACTCGGCGAGGTCGAGGCAGCGTTTTTGCGCCGACTCCAGGCGGCCGACGTAGCCGACCCGGAACGGCCCGCCCGGCGGGCGCTCCGGCAGGGGGTCGGCGACCGGCACGCCGTACCACAACCGCTCGACGGGGCGGCCGGGAGTTCGGCGACGGTATTCGGCCGCGACTGCATCGCTGACGGCCAGCACGCCCTCCAGGGTTGAAGCCGCGGGGCCGGCGAGGCGGTAGTACAACTCCTCGTCGCTGTGCAAGACGGCGACCACACCAGGCCCGCCCGCGCGCCGCCGGAGGTATCCGGCGGCGACCCAGCCTTCGGCCGACTCGTTCGGCAACAACAGGTCGGCCCCGGCCAACTCGGGGTGCCGCCGGGCGGCGCGGCGGACGGCGGCCCAGCGGTTCTCGTAGCGGCCCTTGTCGAGGAACAGCCAGTGCGCCAACCCGCCGGCCGGGGTCGCGGCGCGGAACTGCTCGTGCAGCTCCGGGCT
>CAZNSL010000074.1:8631-12033 GCA_964574975.1 uncultured Alcaligenaceae bacterium
CCGCGCTGGTTCATATCCCCCGTGATGGGGGCTGGCGTGCAGCTCCGGGCTGCCGGCGACGACGTTGAACCAACGGACACCGAGTTCGGGGCGTTCGGCGAACGCGCGGGCCACGCGCTGACCCCAGACGACGGGACCGGCCACCGGGTTGAGCGGCGCGAACGAACAGATTGTCAGGGGGCGGTTCAAGATTCACGCCCGTCCGGGTCGTCCGCGGCCAGTACGGCGAAGTTCGACAGGTAGGTCGGCCCGGTCAGCTCAGCGGGGCCGCTTTTCGCCAGGCGGCTGTGGAGGTACCGCAGCGCGACGCGCTTGATCACGTTCAGGCCCCGGGCGACGACGTACCGGAACGGGCCGGGCCGCCGCGGCTTGAAGGTGCAGAAACTGAGCAGCGTGCCGAGGACTTCGCGCGGCCCGCCGAGCCGCTCCAGGGCGACGACGCGGAAACCGGATCGCCCGGCGAAGTACCGCAACGCATGGTCGGTGGGCCGCCAGAAGTCGTATGGCTCCTCGTGCATCATGAAGAAATGCGGGCAGGTGATCACGAGCCGCCCGCCCGCGGCCGTCAGCCGCCTCAGGTTGGCGAACGCGGCCGGCCAGTCGGCGACGTGTTCCATCACCTCGGTACACAAGACCAGGTCGAACGGGCCCGCGGCCAGGAGCGCCGCCGGCAGTTCGCCGTCCACCGCGGCGATGTGCCCGACGCTCCCTTCCGGGTTTTGCACGGCGTCGACACTGTGGTAGCTCAGGCCGGCCGACTCGATCGCGCCCCGGAACGGCTGGCGGCCACAGCCGACATCGAGTGCCCGGCCGGTGCCGGCTTTGGTGAGGTCGGCCAGGCACCGCTCGATGCGCTCGCGCAACAGCGGGATGATGAAGTCGTCGGCCGGCGCGCGCGGGACGTAGCACGAGCAGCGGAGGTAGTCCGGCCGCGGCGCGGGCGTCGGGGTCACGCGCCGCCCCGGTCGATTGGCACCTGCTTGACGGCCATCCGGCCGGTGAAGTCGATGCGGTGGAGCAGGAGCGGGACTTGCGGGTGGGCGGCGAAGTACTCGTCCGTCGCGCGCCGGGCACCCTGCCAGTAGCCGTAGTCGTCGATGATCAGGACGCCGCCCGGCGCGAGTCGCGGGAAGAGGTGTTCCAGCTCGTGCTTCGTCGATTCGTACCAGTCGGTGTCCAGCCGCAGCAGGGCGATGGCCGCGGGGGCGGCGGCGGGGATGGTTTCTTCGACGCGGCCCTTCACGAAGTGGACCTTCGCCCCGGGGTAGCCGGTCGAGGCGAGGTTGGCCCGGACATCGTCGAGGCCGGCGTGGCACCAGATGCCCGTGCCCGGCGCGGCCGCGCGGAGTTGCGCCTCGGCCGACTGGCCGGCGAGATCGACATCAGCGTCTGTGGGCGGCGGCATGCCTTCGAAGGTGTCGAACAGGTACAGGTCGCGGCCGGCGTCCTTTTCGGCGAGCAGGGTCAGGGCGGCGGCCATTGTACTTCCACCCCGCCACACGCCGCACTCGACGACGGCACCCGGGACCCGATACCGGGCCACGTACCGGGCGGCGTCGATCAGACTCAGCACGCGCTCGCGTCCGGTCATCGTGTACGGCGCGACCGCCCGCAGGGTCACCTCGTCGGCCAGGTCGGCGGGCAACTCCTCGGCCGTGCCCCGCCCCGCGCCGGGGGGCCGCAGGCGGATGACCTCGAACCCCGCACGGCGGATCATGTCTCGCAAGGGCTGTTTCAGGTGTTCGAACATCAGTCGCTTGGACTCCGGGGCAAAGCGCATTCAACCTACCGCGGCCGGCTGCGGGGTCGGTTCGTCGGTGTGCCACTGCCGGCGGCTCCGTTCGGCAATCGCCACGAACACGGCACCGAACGCCACGTTCAGGACAAAGTAAGCGGCGGCCATGCCGGTGGCCCCGTACGGCCCGCCGACGAGGACGACCGCGGTGCCGAGCGTCAGGCCCATGGCGATGGTGGTCGCCACGAACGGGTCGCGCCGGTGAGCGCGGATGTAACCCGTTACCGACCACACAACGTGGTTGACGACGGCGGAAGCCGCGAGCAACGCCATCGGTAGCGGCGGCAGGAACCGATCGCCGTAGCGGTGACCCGACAATTGGAGCGCCACAACGCCGACCCATAGCGCGGCGGCACCGGCCACGGCCAGCGCCGTCGAGCGCAGGAAGGCCGCGCGGAACGTGCGGTCGAGCGCCGCCCAATCGCGCCGGGCGATCATCTGGCCGAACGCCGGCATCTTCGGGTTGATCCACGACATCGACACGTTCGTCAGCATGCTCGCCAGGGCCAGGCTGATGCCCATCTTCCCGGCCTCTTCGGCACCGCGAAATTCGAACAGCACCGGCGTGAAGAGGCCGTAGACGAGATACCCGAAGGGCCAGCTCACGGAGACCTTCCACTGGAACGGCCAGACCTCGCGCCACCAATCGACGGCCGGCCCGCCGCGCGGTTGCGACAACAAGTCGCGGAACACGGGCGACCAGCGGCGGACGAGCCACGCGACGAGCAACAGCACGGCGACGGTGTTGCCGGCCGGCGCGGCGAGCAATCCGCCGCCGAGCGCCAGCACGGCCCACAAGGCCAGGTTCAGCGCGACGGCCTGTGTGCTGCCGAACTGGGCCACGTCGGCGACCCGGCCGCAGCCAGCCAATAGCATCGTGGTCGGCGTCAGCAGCATGTACGCGGCGGCCACGGCAACCGTGGCGATCCATGCCGCGCGCCAATCAACGGCACCCTCGCTTGGTCTGAACAGGGTTCGTAGGTCGCCGGGCTTGTCGGACACGATGTTCTGGACGCGACTCTGTTCGATGTCCTTCCGCGCGAACATCCACCAGCCCACCGGAAGGATCGTCAGCGTGGCCGCGAGCGCAATCGCGGCGTACCACCGTGCCATCATCCGCAGTAGCGACGCCAGGCGCGACTTCGCGGTCGGGTCGCCAATGAGGGTGCCGGCGTCGGTCCAGCGCAGTTGGCCGGTCTCGTGGCTGACGGTCTGCTGCATCACCACGCCGATGCCCAACTCGAAGAACACCTGTAAGCCGAGGATGCTCGTGAAGGTGTAAAAGTAGCCCTGCTGCGCGGGACTGAGGAACCGCAGCGTCATGTAAACGCTGAACGGCCGGCTGAGGACGTTCCAGGCCTGGGTCAGCAGCGTAAAGCCAACGGCGCGGTCGATGCCGGCCGCGCGAGCGAGTCGACGGAATCGGCTGGTGGGTCGTTCCGCGGTCAACGGGAGCACGCCGCCTCCACTGCGGTCGCAACCCCCTCAGCCGACAGCCCACGGGAGGCCCGCAGCGCCGTCGGATCGCCGGCGGTGGCAATTGCCTCGCGCCGCAGCCGCAATGGGACGAAGCGGCCGCCGAATCCTCCGCGGGCCAACGCCTCGCC
>CAZNSL010000075.1:0-12023 GCA_964574975.1 uncultured Alcaligenaceae bacterium
CCGGCGGGCCGACGCGGGCGAGGTCGACCCAAAGACGGTTCGGCGTTACGACACCGCCTTGCGTCATTACCTGGCGTTCGCCGCACGGCCCGACGTCGTGAAGCGGTGCCCGTGGGCCGCGTCCGTCGACCGCACGTTCCGGCTGGAGTTCGCGGCCTTCCTGGCCGGGCGGGTCGTGACCGGGAATGGCCGGCCGGGGGCCGGCCGCCCGATGCGGAGCCCCCGGTTCGTCCTGGAGGCGGTGCGAACGCTGTACGCCTGGGCGTCCGACCCGGACCGGGGCGGGCTGCTGCCCGACGGGTTCCGCACGCCGTTCGCGCGGCGCGAGGGCCGGCCGCCGGTCCTGGGCGGCGACCCGCTGGCCGCCCCCGACGTCACCCTGCCGATGGCCGTCGACCTGGTCCGGGCGTGCGACGCCTTCCAGCTCCGACTGTTCGCCCCGCTGGTGCTGTTCGGGCTGCGGGCGTCCGAGCCGTGCGTCCTGTTCGCCGACCACCTGGACGACGGGTGGCTCGCGCTGCCGTGCGTGCCCGGCCTGGACATTTGGACCAAGGGCCGGCGCGACAAGCGGTTTCCCCTGCTGGCCGAGTTGGACCCGCTCTGGGCCCTGCTCCGCGGCGACAAGGACTGCGGACTGCTGCTCGAGCGGCGGGCGGTTTCGAGCGGGCGTGAAAAGGCCCCGCTCCGGGCACTGTCGGTCGAACAGCTGGGCGACGAATACCGCGCGCGGTGCGACCGGGTCGGAGCTACGACCGCGGCCGGCCGGGCGCAAGTCCGGGACGCGGTACTTCGGGACGCCGGCGGGCTGATCTACGACCACGTGCAGCGGGAGTTCACGCGGCTGTCACGTTCGCTGGGATGGTCGGCGTCGGCCACCCTGAAGGACCTCCGCCACCTGTTCGCAACGACGCTGAACAACGCCGGGGTGCCCGAAGGCTACCGGCGTTACCTGATGGGGCACGCGCCCGGCAAGGCGGCGGTCGTGGCCTACACCCACCTCGACCAACTCCGCCGCCACTACTCGTCGGCCGTCCTCAGCGAGTGGGCACCCCTGGTCGACGCGGTCAGCGACCGCGTGGCGGCGCTCAGCCGCGGCCCCGGAACCCAACCCAGTCCCGACCTCGAACCACGATCGTGACCCGGGCGGGCGCGTCCTTCGGACGCCCAACGCCGCCAGGCGACCGGTAAGTCGCCCTCAATCGGTATGGCGCACGTCGGCGATTTATTTAGGCGGCCGCGGCGCCGCCATGCCGGCCCACTCGCGCGCGACGTCGAGTACCGGCCGGCCGGCGAGCGCGGCGGCGAGCTGGTCGCGCACCGTCTCCGGCCGCGTGTGCGTGTAGACCGCGGTCATCCCCAGCCCGTGGCCGGGCGAGCGGACGGACGCCGAGGCGTGCCCCATCAGGAGGTTCCGGACCAGCGGGTCGACCCGCCCCTCCTGGAGTGCCGTCGCGAACTGGTGGCGAAGCACCTTGGGCGCCGTCTGGCCGGCCAGGCCGGCGGTCCGAGCCGCGCGGATAAACTCGACGCGGACGCGGTCCTCGCACACCGCACCGATGTCCCGCCAGAGGCGCCGGGCCAAGACCAGTCCGACGCCCCGACCGAGTGCAGCGTCGTCGGCCCCGGCGTCAGCGAGCCGCCCCGCCTGTTCTCGCTCCCGCGGGGCGGCCGACGACACGTCGCAACTCAATTGCGACCAAGCCCACCTCCGGCGGCGGAAGACCGGTCCGGAGGAGCGGCCGGCGAGGTAAGCCCGGAGGACGTCCGTTAGCACTGGCACGAGCGGCACGTCCCGCTCGTTCCGGGTCTTCACCTGCCAGCCGAGCCGCGGCTTGTTCCGCACGCGGACCACGCCCGCCTCCAAGTCGAGGTCGTCGGGCAGGAGCAGGTGGCACAGCTCGCCCGGACGCAGGCCGGTCAGGAGCAGTGTCAGGAAGACCGGGAACTGCCAGGCGTCGCACGCCCGAAGCAGATCGCACTCCTGCCGCAGGGTGAGGACCTCGATGGCGCGCGCCGATTCGACGGGGATGCGGTCGATCTCGATCGCGGTAAAGGGGTTGCCCGCGTAGGGCGGCAGGTGCCGCCGGCGGGCGGCGTGGTTAAACATCGCCCGGCAGCACTCCAGGACGAAGCGGACGCCCTTGTCGAGGAGCGGCCGCTTGGGCGTATTGGCGTGCCCGTTTGGGGAGACGCGTACCGCCCGCAGGTAGCGGACGAACTCCGCGGCCTGGCTGGCGGTGAACAGCCCGGCGTGGCGGACCGGGTGCGCCGCGAGGAACCGGAGCACGTGGTCGGTGGCGGTGCGGTAGCGGTCGATCGACCGGGGCGAGGACCGCCGGACCTGCTCGTGGTGGTCGAGCCAGCGCGCCCGGAGTGCGTCGACGGCGATCGGCTCGAACCCGAGCGACGACGGGGTGCCGGTCTCGAGCTCGGCGTTGACCTGGGCGGCGAGGCACTTGGCGGCGTGCCGGTCGGGCCCGACGCGCGGCCGGCGGCGCCGGCCGTGTTCGAAGTAGGCTAGGTACCAGACGCGGCCGCGGAGGTAGCCGGCCACCTTGCCGACGCGGAACGAGTTGGAGCGGGGCATGTCACCCTCGGAGAACCCGCCCGCCACAAAACGCCACAAAAACCGCCACAAACGCGGTCGACCGAGGTGCCCTGAGAAAGGCAAAGGCCCGTGCGGCATACGGTTACGCCACACGGGCCGACAGAAACGCGGAGAGGGCGGGATTCGAACCCGCGGATAGGTTTGACCCCATCGCCGCTTTAGCAAAGCGGTGCCCGGATGGCCCAACGACTAATCCCAGCAACGACTTGCGGCCGACCCCTTCCCGCGGATGTCCTGCCGGATGTCCTGAAACGCACCCGGCCGACCCCATCGAACCCGACTTGGCCGCCCTGTTGGCCCTGTGGCCGCGGTTGCCGGACGGCGGCCGCAAGCTGCTGCGGCAGACGGCCGAGACGCTGGCCGGCACGCTGCCGCGACCGGGCAAGCGCCGGGGAGGATGACCCCATGCCGTACACGATGACCCCATGCGTGCGGTGGAATCGCGACGCGGCCGCCCCCACGCCGGGGAGGATTACCCCATACGCCAACGAACACCCCATACGGTGCGGGTTAAACCGTGATATGCCCGGCCGCGCCGGGGAAGTACGATGATACCCATGAGCGATGTTAACGCCACCTCGAGCCGAAAGGGGCAACCGATGAAGGCGAAGGGGACAGCCGTCTACGCAAGGCAACATTTCAACGGCCCGACGTTGATGCAGCAAAACGCAATCGACCTCTTGGCGGCCGGCAAGAACGACACGGAAACGGCGGCAGCGCTGGGGCTGTCGCGGACGTGCGTGACGAAGTGGCGGTTGTACTCCCCGCCGTTCCAGGCCGCACTCAACCGCAGACGCGCCGAAGTGTGGGCGGACGGGGCCGAGAAGCTGCGGGCGCTCGTTCCGAAGGCCCTCGACGCCTTGGCGGCCGAACTGGACGCCGACGGCCCGAACCGCCTCAAGGCCGCGCTCGCCCTGCTGCGGCTGGCTCAGCCGCCCACCGTGGGGCCGACCGACCCGGACGCTATCGTGGATGGAATCGTGACCGAGCGGCGACAGACTACGCGAAGCGTCTTCGATGACCTGATCGACGAGGACAAGGGCTTGCCGTCGTTCGCCGAACAAGCCCAGCAAGTGCGCGAGGAACTGGCCGCGAAGCTGGCCGAACCGGACGACGCGGGCCAACCGACCTTGTAAGCGCCTGCGCATCGACGCATACTGATGCGATGCGACGGGTCGCCGTCCGCCGACGGGCGGGCGGCTTGTGGCCGCGTCGGTCCCTGCGGTTGTACCTTGCCGCGAGGATCGACCGGCCGGCCCGGTCGCCGGTCACAAGGTACATCCATGTCCGAAGCTTCCCGCCGGGCCGCGGCGTCCCTCGACACCTTACGCGGACGATTCACCCAAATCGCTGAGCCGCACCTTCGGTGCCTCCAATGGATGGGGGTCAGCGAAGTGCGGTGTCCCGACGGCTACACGGCCGGCTCGCGGGAATACGAACTGATGAGCCGCAATTGCTTTTCGTACTTCTCCGCGACGGCACCGAGTGATCCGTTGTCGGTTTCGCGGGACGACGCCAAGTGGGGACCACTGGCAGAAGACATCCCCTCGACCGACGGGTCCGCGACGTGTAGGTCTGTCCGACCGCGAAGCTATCACTTTGGCGTGTCGCCCGTCCCCAGAAGCGCGATCCTGCCATTCAACGAACCGCAGTTACCGGAAGCGGAATGGCGGCCCGCCGACCTTGCCGCCGAACGCTTCTACAATGTCGCGGATTCGGCGGCGCAGAGCCTTGTCGGACTGCCTCTTTGCCGACTGGACTGGTACGACCCACGGACGCCGCTCGTTTCGCTTCCGGGTTACGCCGCATGGTTGCTGATCGTATTCGATATCGCTGCGCAGAAGCGGCCCGGTGTCGGATTGGCCACCGACCGAGAGCGCATCTGGCGTCGAGACAATCAGGTATTCCGTTGGTCGTATCGTGTGAGTATGGCTTCTGCCCGCCGCTGTATCGGAAACAGTCAAGGGTCACTCAAACGCAAGGCCGATACCCTCAAGGGACTCCTCGATTACTACGGCGATACAGCCCCCGACTTTTTCGAGTGTTCCATTGACGACATCGCGGCGGCTTCTGCCCTGGCCGCTAGCGTATTGGCCGACGACCTCCGCCGACTGGCGGACGAACCGCCACCACCGTCGCCGGCTGCGCCCGCGGTCGTTCTCGGCGGGCCGAATGACGAGCCGACCGTCCGCGGTAAGAAGAAATCGAAGCTACCGGCGGCGCAGTTCAACGTCGTGAAGGCGATGCTCGCCGCGAAACGACCGCTGACGAAGGATGAACTAGACGCCAAAAGCGGTCACACTGACGCACGCAAGATACTCAAGACGCTTGCCGACTCCGACCCGGATTGGCGGGCCGTCATTCACTTCGCAGGCAAGCCGGGCGGCCGTTATCGAATCGGCTAGTCCCCACAAATCCCCCCACACATCCCCACAGTTACGCCCACGTCTACGGCGTCTCGCCGCGCTATCGTCTAACTGAGCAGCGCTCGCCCGCTCAGGAGACACGACATGCCCCCAATCGCCGACGCCCGATCCATCGCACGCCGTTATCGGGTGACGCCGGCGACCGTCCTGGCCTGGGCGCGTCGCGGCTGGATACCGTGCCTTCGCGCCGGCCGGCGGCCCGTCCTGTTCGACGCCGCAGCCGTCGAGCGTGCCCTCGCCGAGCGGGCGGCCCGTCGGGAGGGCGAGCCGTGTCGCTGACACTCCACACCCCGACCACCGACGCGCCAACAACTCCCGACGCCGCACCGCCACCGGCTACGCCGAAGCGCCGCCGGCCGCTACTACTGCGCCGGCCCGCCGCGGCTGCGCTAGTCGGCGTGAGCGTGCCGACGTGGGACCGACTGACGGCCGCCGGTCGCAACCCGGCCCCGCTGCGGCTCGGCGGCGGCACCTTTTGGCGTCGCGGCGAACTGGCGGCATGGGTGCGGGCTGGCTGTCCCGTGCGCGACCAGTGGACCGCGATCCGTGAGGCAGCGGCAAGGCGAAGGGGGCGACGCTAGAGACGCCGCCGGCCGGCTGTGGGGGCCGGCCGACGGGTGACGCTGTACGCATCGACGGAGATACACCTGTGAGTATATCGCACGACCAATCCGCTATCCACCTTGCCGCCGCCGGCGACGCTGCCAAGGCCGCGGGGATCGCCCTCGCCGCGACGCGCCGGCCCGACCTGGCCGATCGCTTTGAGGCGCGACTCCTGGCCGCGCTGCTCGATTCGCCCGATGGCACCGCTACCTCAGACGACGCGACCGACGGTATCGAGCTAATCGCCCACCGACGCGGCGGCGGCAAGTACGTCGGCGCGACCGTCAGCCGGCTGGCCCGTCAGCGCGTCATCGCGCCCGTCCGCGCCGCCGACGGCACCCGCGTCTACTTGCCGTCGATCCGTCCGGCCCGCCACCGCACGCCCGTAGCGCTGTGGCGGCTGATCGACCGGCCCACCGCCGAGCGACGGCTCGCCGAGCTGCGGGCCGCCCTCGCCACCGCCGGCGACCCCGATGAGCGCACCCTGTTCTGACCGCGGCCCCCGGACGCGCCGCGTTGGCACGTCCGCGCCCGCAATCCTCGACGACGGAGTTACGACCGTGAACAACCGACCGAAACTGTCCGACCTATTGAAACAGAACCTCCGCGACGCCTGGCACAACACGGACGCCGCAAGCGACCTCGACCCGTTGCCCCGCGGCGAGTACGTCGCCACCGTCGAGCGCGGCGAATTGTTTGAAGCGCGCACGACCGGCACACCCGGCTACAAGCTCACGTTCATCGTCTGCGAGGGCGACCACGCCGGCCGCAAGGTGTGGCACGACGTTTGGCTGACTGAGGCCGCGATCAAATTGGCGAAGCGCGACTTGGGGAAGCTCGGCGTTACCGACCTGGCACAGTTGGAGCAACCGTTGCCGGAAGGCATCAAGGTCCGCTTGCGCGTCGCGCTGCGGCGGGGCGACGACGGCCGCGAGTTCAACGACGTGACGCGCTTCGACGTGATCTCCGTCGAGCCGCCGGAGGAACCGTTCGCCCCGGCGACCCCCGACGACAAGGGCGACGCCTGGGAGGCCGACGCCGCGCCGCCGGTCAACCGCATGGGCGCGGCGTCGGCCAACGGCCCGTACAGCCGCGAGGGCGGCCGCCGGTGAACGCTCCCTACGGCTTCCGACTGGTGGGAGCGCTGTACGGCCGCCGGCGGCTGGTGGACTGGCGTTCGGCGTTCGCGGCCTACTGCGACGCCGACGCCCGCGCCGCCCTCGACCAACCCGGCTACCTGTCGGCCTACAGCTACCCGGCCGAGTACCGCGACCACGCCGAGCGCTGCGGCACGCCGAAGGGGTATGCCGGGCCGGCCGCCGCGCCGTTCGTCTGGTGGGACATCGACCGCGCCGGCGACCTGGCCGCGGCGCTCGCCGACGCATGCCGGCTCGCCTGTGCCCTGTTGGAGCGCTACCGCGGTTGCGACGACGACGGGCTGCTGCTGTTCTTCAGTGGAGCGAAGGGCTTTCACGTCGGCCTGCCGCTCGGCGACCTGGCCGGCGTCGGCGTCGGCGTCCCCCTGGCCGTCCGCCACTTCGCCGAAGCCGCCGCGGCGCGGGCCGGCGTCGCCGTCGATGTCGGCGTGTACGACCGCGTTCGCCCCTTCCGCGCTCCCAACAGCCGGCACGCCGCGACGGGGCTGCACAAGCGCCGGCTGACGCTCGACGAACTGCTACACCTCGACGCCGAGCGCGTTGCCGTCCTGGCCCGCGATCCTGCGTCATTCGACGCGCCTGCGCCCGTCGTTGACGCGGTACTCGCCGCCGACTGGCGGGCCGCAGCCGAGACGGCGGGCCGCACGACGTCGCGGCGAGCCGACGCCGGCACGGATCGGCTGCAACGCGAAACGCTCGACTTCATCCGCGACGGGGCCGACGTGGGCAGCCGTAGCCAACGACTGTTCCGGGCGGCCGCCAACCTCGCCGAATTCGGCTGCCCGTCGGCGCTTGCCGGCGGATTGCTGACGCCGGCCGCGCTCGACTCCGGCCTATCGCCGGCCGAGACGCGCCGACAAATCGAATGTGGACTCGCGCACGCCAACCGGCCGTCGGGGGGCGACGCATGAGCGCACCGCAATACGTCTCCGCGGCCGACGCCCTCGCCGGCGTCCGCGACGACGTTCTCTCCGGCCGCAAGCCGGTCCTGTACCCGGTCGGGGCCGGCGGCTTCGGTCGCGTCGAAATCGGCCCCGGACTGGTGACGCTCGTTGGCGGGCCGCCGGGCTTCGGGAAGACGGCCTTAGCGATGCAGTGGACGGCCGACGCGCTGCGGCTGACGCCCGACCTCCGCGCCACCGTCTGCAACGTCGAAATGCCGCCGGCCGCGCTGTTGGAGCGGCAACTCGCCCGGCTGTCGGGGATCGACCTGTCCGACATCCGCCACCGCCGGCTGACGGCCGACCACACCGCCCGGCTCGACGTGGGTTTACAAGCGCTGGCCGCGTTCGCGGATCGCCTGGCATTCGTTCAGCCGCCGTTCTCACTGCCGAACGTGGCCGCCGTCGCCGACGAATTCGCGGCCAACCTCATCGTGCTGGATTACGTCCAACGGATCGACCCCGGCGAACGCCGCGGGCCGGGCGACGACCGGCGGGCGAGCATCGACGCACTGATGAGCGCGGCCCGGTTGTTCGCATCGGCCGGCGTCGCGGTCCTGGCCGTGGCGGCCGTCGGCCGCGGCCGCGACGCCAAGGGCGACGTGGCTTACGACGGGTTGAACCACGCCCGCTTCAGGGAATCGTCCGAACACGCATACGGGGCCGACGACGCCGATTTGCTGCTGCCCGACCCGGAGGGCGACGCGGCCGCGGGCGACATGCTGTTGCACCACGCCAAGAGCCGCTACGGCGAGGCCGTCGACCTGGCCCTGACGTTCGACCGCCGCCGGCAGCATTTCACGGCCGCCGACCCAGCCGCCGGCCACGCCGACGCCGAGCGCTTACGCTCCAAGCTGGCGGACCTGTGGGGACGCACTGCGGCGGGGGGCGACGAATGACCGCGACCGGCGGTCCGCTGTCCGGCTGCGACGTGTTGCCGCCGATGACGCCGCCCCCTTCGCCCATGCCGCGGGACAGGGCGAAGGGGGCAACGCCGGTACGGGGCCGCTTTGCGGTCGTGAATGCGTTCGTCGATGCGACGCTCGCCGGGCTGACGCGGGCCGAACTCGCCGTCTGGCTGATCCTGTGGCGGGACACGAAGCCGACCGGCACGGCCCGCACGTCGCAAGCCGACCTCGCCCGGCGAGCCGGCTGCGACGTGCGAACGGTCAAGCGGGCCGTCCGGTCCCTGGAAGCCCACGGGCTGCTGCGAGTTGTCCGCCGCGGCCGCTTGAACGCGGGGCCGGCCGTCTACCGCGTTCGGCCAGTCGGGTAGATTTGCGAAATTTGGCCCCCTAAAAAGGGGCCGCGGGGCTGTCCCAACGGTGACACGGATGTCCCCCTGTAGGGGGACATCCAAGTGCCGGAACTAGGGACGTGGGTGTCACCTATCCCAGAAGGGACCAGTTGGCCGCCCTGACGGGCGGCCGGATTGCCGTTGCCGACATCGCAAGCCCGGTGCGAACCGGGTATGATCCGTGAACCTTCGGCCGGTGTCCGGTCGCCGCGACCTGGGAAGCGCGGCGGCCGGCCCGGCCCTTTCCAGAGGGGACAACCGTGCCAAACCTCTTTCGACCGTCCCGACCCCACGCCCTGCCCGCCAGCGCGTCCGTTGCGACGCTGACCGTCAAGCGTCCGAAGCGCGACGCCGACGGCCGCACGGTCAATCAGTGGCCGCACGTTCGGCTGAGTGTCGGCGGCCGCACCGTTCACTACCCACTGACCGCCGACGGGACGAAGTATCTGCGGCCCTCCCGCAAGTGGTACGGTCAATACCTCGACGCATCCGGCGTCGTCCGCCGCGTTCCGTTGAGCGCGAACAAGGAAGCGGCCGCGTCGATGCTGGCGGAAATCGTCCGCCGCGTCGAACTGGAAAAGGCCGGCGTCATCGACCGCTTCCACGACCACCGCCGCCGGCCGTTGTCCGCTCACCTCGACGATTGGGAAGCCAGCTTGAAGGCGAACGGGCGGGGAGACGAGTACGTCGCGCTGAAGCTGGCCCGCGTCCGCTCGGCCCTCGACGGCTGCCGGTTCGTCGTCCCCGCGGATCTGTCGGCCGAGCGCTTGGAGCGCTACCTCGCCGACCTGCGCACGGCGAAGGGGAGGAGCGTTCAGACGGTCAACGACTGGTTGCAAGCCGTCAAGCAATTCGTTCGCTGGCTGATCGAAAACGACCGGCTCGACCGCAACCCGTTCGTCGCGCTCAAGGCCGGTAACGCCGACGCCGACCCGCGGCACAACCGCCGGGCGCTCACCGCCGACGAAGCGGCCAAGTTGCTCGCCGCCGCTCGCCGCGGCCCGACTGTCCGCGGCCTGACGGGCGAGGATCGTTACCACCTGTACCTCACGGCCCTGTTGACCGGCTTCCGGGCGAAGGAACTGGCGTCGTTGACCCCGGCCGCGTTCGCCCTCGACGCCGACCCGCCGACGGCCTACTTGCGGGCGAGCGCGACGAAGAACGGCAAGCCGGCCGAGCAACCGCTGCCGCCGGAACTGGTGGCCGCGCTGCGCGTCTTCCTCGCCGGCAAGCCAGCCGACGCGCCCTTGTGGCCGAGCCGTTGGCACGACCGGCCGGCCGACCTGCTCAAGCGCGACCTCGACGCTGCGGGGATCGCCTACGCAACCGATGGCCGCGACGGGCCGGAGTACCTCGACTTCCATTCGCTGCGGGTGTCGTTCATCACGTCGCTGGCGCGGGCCGGCGTGTCGCCGACGGTGGCGAAGGAACTGGCCCGCCACGCCGACGTAAACCTGACGCTCGGCACCTACACCCGGTTGACGCTCCACGAACGACACGCCGCCATCGACGCGCTACCGACGCTCGGTGCGATGCCGCCGAGTCGGGAATCGGCCGCGCTGCGGATGACCGGAACGGACGGCCGAGGATGTCCTAAGGATGTCCTGCCGGATGTCCTAAATTGCGATAGCGGGTGCGAATCGGTGATACGAAGTGATAACGACAGCGGGCCGCGATCCGAAGACCGCGACCCACCGCAAGTGCCGAAATTGATAGCGTTTGATGAGGGTTCGACCCTCCTTGAAGCGGAGAGGGCGGGATTCGAACCCGCGGATAGGTTTGACCCCATCGCCGCTTTAGCAAAGCGGTGCTTTCGACCACTCAGCCACCTCTCCGGCAGCCGTCATCTTACCCCTCCGCCACTCCGCCGGCAACGGCCGCCGGAGGCCACGGGCCGTGCCAACGGCACAGGTTCGTTTCACGCATTCCGTGTGGCAGGTGGTGTGGCGAATCGTTGGGTTCCTAAAACGCAATGAGACGAATCCGGCCGATTTGAGCCTGGCGCGGGAGGCTGTCGTTGAACGAGCGTGCGTCGGCGGACGGGGTTTCGCCGTGGGTCAAGTGGGCAATGTTCGCTGCTGTCGTCGCGCTGACCGTCGCGGCATCGGTGTGGGCCTGGCAGCGCGGGCCGATGCCCCAGGATTTGGCGTACCACGACTTCGCCGACCAGCGGGCGATGTTCGGCATCCCCCATGCCTTCAACGTCCTGTCCAACATCCCGTTCCTCATCGTCGGTTCGCTCGGGCTGGGGTTCCTGTTCGGCCCGCGCGCCCTACGGCCGGGCGGGCCGTTCCTCACCTCGGCCGAGCGCTGGCCGTTCGTCGCGTTCTTCGTCGGCGTCGGCTTGACTGGCGTCGGCTCCGCTCACTACCACCTCGACCCGAATAACGACCGGCTCCTGTGGGACCGGCTGCCGATGGCGATTGCCTTCATGGCCCTGGCCGCCGCGGTTCTCGCGGATCGCGTCGGGCCGCGCGTCGGTCAGGCGCTGCTCCTGCCGCTGTTGGCGGCCGGCCTGGCGAGCGTCCTGTACTGGCATTGGACGGAACGGCGGGGCGTGGGCGACCTGCGACCCTACTACCTGGTTCAGTTCGGCAGCATGTTGGCCTTGCCGGCACTCGTGCTGCTGCTGCCACCCCGGTACACGGGGACGGGCTACCTGTTCGCTACCCTCGGGTGGTACGTGCTGGCGAAAATCTGCGAACATCCGCTAGATGGCCCGATCTTTCGCCGCCTGGGCGGGGTGAGCGGGCACACGGTCAAGCACCTGGCGGCGGCCGCGGCGACCTACTGCGTTTTGCTGTGGGTGCAGCGGCGGGTACCAGTCGGAAAAGCGACCAACGAACCATGAAAATCGTCGCTCGCCGGAATGGGGTTGGTATCGGCCGAAACTCTAAGGTCACAAACTGTGACCTTAGATTGCTGGAGTCGGGAGCGTGGGTGCCATGCTTGCCGCTTTGGGCAAGCATGGGACGGCGCGAAGACATGCTT
>CAZNSL010000076.1:0-12014 GCA_964574975.1 uncultured Alcaligenaceae bacterium
TTGCCGGCTCAACCCGCGCAGGACGCGTAATCGGTCAGGCGCTTCTTCGTAGCGTCGGACATCGTCGCCTCCGGTACCTACTTCAACCGCGAGCGAACGGCTTTGAGTGCCCAACCCTCGTCGGGGAACTCGCCGGTCTGGAGTTTCGAGTAGACCAACTCGCCGTTGACCGTCAGCTCAAAACAACCGCCGCCGCTCGGAATCAGGGTCAGTTCGTTGACCTTCTGCTTGAGCGATTCGAGGATCGTTGCCGTCAGACTGACGGCCTTCGGTTCGTATCCTCAAACCGCGCAGTATCGTAGGGTGATTTTCACCACGGTCACCTCCAACATCGGAACCGGACCACTTCCATCATACGAGCGCCGCGACGGCGTGGTGCGGGTCACGGCATGGCGTGGTACTCGTCGATGGCCGACACCAGCCCGCACGTGCCGGTTGGAGAACGCTCGATGTCGGATGCAAACGCCTTCAGGGCGGCGTAGGCCCGTTCGCGGTATTTGCCGTCGCCGGTGCGCTTCGCAAGTTCGATGAGGTTCCGCACGGTCGCACTATTGCCGCTGGGCTGCGCTCCGTCGTGGATGTCCTTGGCGCGAGCGAACAGCTTCTCGCCATCGGACGGCGTGTAGAAGAAACCGCCGGTCTCGCGATCCGCGAAATGGTTCAACGTCGCGTCCGTCAATTGTTTGGCCGCATCGAGCCAGCGAGCATCGCCGGTCGTTGCATGCAGTGCCAGTAGGCCTCGGGCAAGAAAGGCGTAGTCGTCGAGGTAGCCGGACTGGCGTGCCTTCGCCGCCTCACCGGGCGCGGCGGCGTAGCTGCGGTACAGCCGACCGTCGGACGTGCGCACTGACTTCAGGAGGAAGTCGGCCGCCCGCTCGGCGGCGCGCGTGTACTTCGGCTCGCCGAGGGACTTGCCGGCAACCGCGTAGGCGGCGATCATCTGGCCGTTCCATGCGGTCAGGACCTTGGTGTCGAGGCTCGGCCGATGTCGATGTGCCCGCGCTGCCAATAGCTTTTTTCGAATGGCATCCACGTCGGCACCAGTGGCGTCCTCGCGCCGCTGGAGGATGAATGCCTTGCCCTCGAAGTTCGGGGCATCGAGCCGGAACGCCCTCTTGGCGGCGTCGCGCTCGGCCGCGACCGGTAACGTCGCCTCGATTTCGCGAGCGGTCCAGACGAAGAATTTGCCCTCTTCGTGCTCGGAGTCGGCGTCGAGGGCCGAGTAGAATGCGCCATCGGGCGAGGTCAGCTCGCGTTCGACGAACGCCAGCGTTTCGCTGACGATGCGTCGGTAAAGTGGTTTGCGGTTTGCGATGCGCGCATACAATTCGGCGAGCAACGCGTTGTCGTAGAGCATCTTCTCGAAGTGAGGAACCGTCCAGGTCCGCTCGGTACTGTAGCGGTGGAAGCCTCCGCCGAGTTGGTCGTAGATGCCGCCGAGTGCCATTCGGTCGAACGTCCGCTCAACGTGGTCGGCCAACTCCTTCGACGCACCACTTCGTGCGAGTGCCAGCTCCAGGCTTGGGGCGGACGGAAACTTCGGCCCCTTGAAGTTGCGCTCGGGGCTTCCGAAGCCGCCGTGATCGGGGTCAACGGTGGCGAGCAGGGCTTCCACCGCACTATCGACGAGCTTGCGATCTGGCTCCGGGCCTGCCGGCCCCTTGCCGTGCCGGCCCAGCGTGAGTTTCACGGCAGCGGCCACCTGCTCGGCCTGGTCGCGGATGCCCTTCGGCCGGTCGCGCCCCACTTCGAGGATTGTCCGCAGGACCGACTTGAAGCCGCGCAGCGTCTGACCGTCCGCGACCCGGTCCTCGCGCGGCCAATAGGTGCCGCCGAAGAACGGCTTGCCGTCCGGTAACAAGAACGCCGACAGCGGCCAGCCGCCAGGCGATCCGAGGGTCTGCACCGCCGTCAGGTACACCTGGTCGATGTCTGGCCGTTCCTCACGGTCCACTTTGATGCAGACGAACGATTCATTGAGCAGCCTGGCCACCTCCGCGTTGGCGAACGATTCGCGCTCCATGACGTGGCACCAGTGGCACGCCGAATAGCCGATCGACAGGAAGACGAGCTTGTTTTCGGCCTTGGCCTTGGCGAATGCCTCCGGCCCCCACGGGAACCAGTCGACCGGGTTGTGCGCGTGTTGCAGCAGGTACGGGCTACTCTCGCGTGCCAGCCGATTCGGCTTGCCAGCCGGTGGGTCGGCTGCTGCGGCCGACGTGACGGCGGTCAGCAGGACGACAAGAATCCGAACGGTCATGCAGACACCCTTTGGCGGGCGGCGGGGCTACTGGGTATAGTAGACGATGGCACACGCGACGTACCCCGAGGGCACCGACTATGCGCACGCGGGCGATCTGGCTCTTCTCGTTCGTGGCGGCTCCGCTGTGGGCCGACGACGCAGCGGACGCTCTGGCGAAGCAGAAGCAAACGATCGCAGCAAACGCGAAGACGCTTCAGTTGCCGGCGTCGAAACCGGTCGAGACTACCAACTTCCTCGTCGTCGGCACGTTCCCGGAGGCTCGCCTCAAGGCGTTGGCCGCAACGCTCGAGAAGCAATTCGCCGCCGCGACTCAGGCACTCAAGTTCGACAGCGATAAGCCGGTTACCGGCAAGTTGGCGGTTTACGTCTTCGACGACGGTGCCAGGTATCGCTCGTTCGTGCGCACCGTCATCAAGGAGTCGCCGGACGACGACGAACGGGGCCGGCAATCCGTCAAAGGAGACGTACCCTACGTCGCTGCCGGGCCAGGGCGCACTAGAGAATCGCCGTCGCCAGAGACGTACGCGGCGACACAGGTTGCCATCGCCCTATTGGCGGCACGGACGCGAAACGCGGCGCTGCCGGAGTGGGCAAATATCGGATTCGCGCGGGCGACGGCATTCCATGCAAGTGGGGCGTACGGCACGGCCCGCAAGAAGGCCGCGCGCGACGTGGCCCGCCGCGCCCGCGTCCGCGACCTCTGGGGCGAGGCGCTGTCGTCCGAGCAGAAGCTCGCCCTCGGCACCGGCGTCATGGACTTCCTCGTTTACGGCAAGGGAGTCCCGAAACCGCTCGACGTGATTGCGGCGATGCGGCCGGAAGAGGACAAACCGATGAAGACGGCTGCAGACGTGTTCGGCGTCGTTAACGTGAGCGTTGACCAGTTCGAAGCCGCGTTCGTGAAGTGGCTGTCTCGCAACTGAGCCGCTGCCGTTGAATCCCACCGTTGCAATCCGATAATCGCCTTCGACACGCCCGGCTTGCTTCCCGAGGAATGTGATGCGACAACTGACCCTCGCACTGGCCCTCGCCGCTGCGGCGTGTCCGGCCAACTCTCTCGCAAATGATCCGCCGCCGAACCCACTGACCTGGCAGAAGATGACCCTCGACCGCCACTTCCGCGGCGAGGGTTGCACAGTGGCCGATGTAAACAAGGACGGCAAGATGGATGTCCTCGTCGGCGACTTCTGGTACGAGGCCCCGAACTGGACGATACATCAGCTCCGCGACGTACGGCCGGGTCTGCGACTCAAGGAGATCGCCGACGACGAGGCCGGCATGGCGAAGGGCTTCTACGGCGACGGCCTCCGGAACTACAGCAACTGCATGGCCTGCTGGGCCGACGACATCAACGGCGACGGTTACGCGGATCTCGTCCTCGTCGGGTTCCCCGGCGACCCGTGCTATTGGTACGAAAACCCCAAAGGACAGTCTGGGCGCTGGACCGAACACGAAATCTGGCATTCGGCCTGCAACGAGACGCCGCTCTACACGGACCTGTTCGGGACCGGAAAGCGCGTCCTCGTGTTCGGCTGGCAGCCGAAGGGGAAGCGAGTCGATGGCAACGAGGGACAAATGTCGTGGTTCGCACCGGGCAAGGATCCCAACCAACCCTGGGAGCAGCACGCCATCAGCGAGCCGTCCAACGGGAAACCGATTCCCGGCACAAATCGTTTCTCGCACGGCCTCGGCGTCGGCGACATCAATGGCGATGGTCGGGCCGATGTGATCTGCACCGGCGGATGGTGGGAGCAGCCCGATGCTGGCGCGACGGCGACCGGGCCGTGGCCGTTCCACCCGGCCCAACTCGGGCCGGATTGCGCCGACATGTATGCCATCGACGTTGACGGCAACGGCAAGGCCGATGTCGTCAGCAGTTCCGCACACAAGTACGGGATCTGGGCCCACATCCAGCGGCCGGGAGGGACTCACCCGGAGTTCCTCAAAACCGACCTGTTTCCGAAACTCGTGTCCGAGACGCACGCCATGCATTACGTCGATCTGGATGGCGATGGGCTGAAGGACCTCGTGACCGGTAAGCGCAAATGGTCGCACGGGCGCGCCGAACCCGGTTCGAATGACCCGCCAGCGATCTACTTCCTCAAGGCGTCGAAGTCGGCCGACGGTACGCTCAAGTTCACGCCACACCTGATCGACAACGACTCGGGCATTGCAACGCAATTCTGCATTGCGGACTTCAACGGCGACGGCAAGCCGGACATCGCGACTTCGAGCAAGAACGGCGTCCACGTCCTGGTACAAACGACGGCCGGGCCGGTTCGCAAAGGGTTCAGCGAAAACCAAGTCGGGAAGCCGTGACCCAACCAAAAGTCGCCGTTTGATGGAGCGAACGATGTCTGCGCGTAACCGCCGCGAATTCCTGCGTCAGTCCGGACGGATCGGGGCCGCGTTGGCCGCCGCCGGGTTGCTGACTACGCCCGTGGATGCCGACGAACCGGTGGAGGTGAAAAAGGTCGCGGACACATCGCCAAACAACCGCCTACGAGTCGCCGTACTCGGCGGTCGCGGCACCAGTTTGCCAGGCCTGAAGGGGACCGGTCGCGGTTTGGATCACGTCAAGTTCATCGCCGGGTGCAACGACTGCGAGGTTGCCGTCGTCTGCGACTGCGACGAGTCGGTTGTCGGCCCCACGCTGACGCAAGCGGAGAAGCAGCAAGGGAAGTTGCCGCGCTACGAGAAGGACCTGCGACGGGTCATCGACGATCCGAAAATCGACATCGTCAGCATCGCCCTACCGAACCACTGGCACGCTCTGGCTGCGATCTGGGCCATGCGGGCGGGTAAACACGTGTACGTCGAAAAGCCGGTCAGTCACAATGTTTGGGAGGGCCGCCGCATGGTCGAGGCGGCGAAGCACTACAAGCGGATGTGTCAGGCCGGGACGCAATGCCGCAGTTCGACGGCCAACGTCGAGGCGGTCGAATTCCTCCGCTCCGGCAAGATCGGTAAGGTAACGCTCGCGCGCGGCCTGTGCTACAAACCACGGCTGTCGATCGGAAAGGTAAGCGGTGACGGCGAAGTGCCATCGAGTATGGACTACGACCTGTGGTGCGGCCCGGCTCCGAAGCGGCCGCCACGGCGTTCGAGGGTCCATTACGACTGGCACTGGCAGTGGGACTACGGCAACGGCGACCTCGGAAACCAGGGCATCCACCAAGTCGATATCGCCCGCTGGGGACTCGGAAAGGCGGGATTACCAAAGTCGGTGATGAGCCTAGGCGGCCGGTACGGCTACTCCGACGACGGCGAGACGCCGAACACGCAGGTAAGCGTCTTCGACTACGGCGATGCAACACTGATCTTCGAAGTCCGCGGTCTGCTGACCCTGGACGCACTGGCCGACGAACGCGGCCGATCCACGCCGAACAAAGCGATGCAAGCGATGATCGGCAACGTTTTCTACGGTACCGATGGGATGATCGTCTGCACCTCCTACGACGACGCGGTTGCGGTGTCCCAGGACGACGAGATTCTGCGGGTCTTCAAGGCGAAAAAAGAGGACGATCACTTCGGCAATTTCGTCGCGGCCGTCCGCGCCAACGACTCGTCGCTCTTGACGGCCGAGATCGAGCAGGGGCACGTTTCGAGCGCCTTGTGTCACCTCGCCAACGTCAGCTACCGCCTCGGCCGCGACGTGCCGCTCGACAGCGCGGAGTTGTCGCCAAACTCTGGCGCGGATGGGTCTCTTACAGTTCGGCGGATGCGAAAACACCTGGCGACGAATGGAGTGAAGGATACAGCCGCGACGTGCCGTGTCGGCGTCAAACTCGATATCGATGCCGCGACGGAGCGGTTCATCGGAAATGAGGCTGCGAACCAGCGGCTCGAACGCGAGTACCGCAAGGGGTTCGAGGTACCAACGCGGTTCTGAGCCGCGGTTCGCGGCGCTTCGCAGAAGTGTGGAGAAACGTCCACGCTTCTGCGAAGCGCCGCGAACCGGGACACTTATATCAAATCCAGTCGGCGCCGCGCGCCGCGGGCGCGATTGCACTCGGCGCAGGTTCCGCGGATGACCAGCGTGTGCCCCGAACTTTGGAACTGGTGCGATGCACACACCTCGCGAAGCATCTCTTGCAATTCCGCATTTTCGAACTCGATGATGCTCCCGCAGCGACCGCACACGAGATGCTCGTGCTGCGGGTAGCCGTAATCGTGTTCGTAATAGGTCCGCGGTCCCAGTTCGAGCCGGCGCAGGAGACCGGCATCGACGAGTTTACCGAGGCTGCGGTAGACGGTCGCCCTGCTGACGCGCAGGCCGGCTGCCTTGAGGTCGTCGATCAACTGTTCGGCATCGAAGTGGTTGTGCCGCTCGAAGACGTGACGCACGAGGTCGCGCTGCTGGTCGGTGTATCGCTGCGTCTTCGCCCGGCTCGACAAGTACTCGCGAAACTTGTCTTCGGGCGACTGCGAAACGGGAATGGCCGGCAACGACACGGCAACTCCTCCGGGCGGCATCCGGGACTCGGGTGACGGGGAGAACCGATCGCGATCTGCCTTTAATCGAGAATGATTCTCGTTAGTAATTCTAGCCAGCGGCCGGCGTTCGCCCACACGCGACGCGCCGGCCGCCGGTCTAAAGTGCGACTCCATTACGACTTAAGCATCCAAAGCTAGCAGCATCTTTGCCAGGGCTGCCTCGAACCGCTCCGGTGTATCGTAGGTACCGGCTGCGATTTCCTTTCGGACCCGCTCGACCAGTGCCGTTCGGATCGCGGGCTTCTTACGACTCGACCGCTTCGGCTTGGTCCACCAGCCGCGCCCCGCGGTGACGGGGCCGGACAACAGACAGGTGTTCGATTCGTGCATGCGTCTTTTCCCCCGACGGTCGGCCGCGATTGGCCGGCGGCGGTGGTCTCCGGATTGTGGGGCCTAGAAACCCCGGCCGGTCGCGAGTGACATGACGGGTGCGACCGAAACCCTTCCGACTTGCGTCGCATCGACCCGCCGATCACCCGGTCGAGACCGTTGCGACTTTCCACTGTACATATCGTCGCTGGCGCGGCGGCGGTTCAGCGAATTCGCGGGAGAAGGGGTAGCGATTCGGCAAGATGAATGGGACTGTAACGCGCGGCCGGACGACCGGCCTCATTTGCCCAGGCCGCGCCGGCGGACCTCGTTGACGTAGTCGTGTGCCTGTCGCGTCGGTTCCGGCTGGCGATACTTCCGCAGTCCGGCGAGTACCGCCTTCACGGCCCCCGATCGGTCGATGCGGTGGCCCGGCGAGACGTAGAGCGGCTTGACGCCCGTTCGCGTCCGTAACACGTCGCCGAGGACTTGCGTGTCGGCCATCAGCGGGCTGGCCGACCCGGCTTTACGTGCCGGCTCGACGAACTGGCCGTATAGCCGACTTTTGCCGCAACCGACCGACGGCAGGTTGAGCCAGAGGCCCACGTGCGACGCGATGCCGAGCCTTCGCGGGTGGGCGATCCCCTGGCCGTCGAACAGGATTGCGTCGGGCACGGTGTCCAAGCGTCGGAACGCTTCAATGAGTGCAGGAGCCTCGCGGAAGCTCAACAGGCCCGGCACGTACGGGAAGTCTGTTTCGAGTACTGCGGAACTGCGATCGACGACGGTCGCGTCGGACGCCCGCCAGACGACGACCCCGGCGTATATGGTGTTCGAGAAGCGGTTATATGAGGCGTCGGCTCCCGCGATGAGGTTGCATGCCCCGAGCGGCGTGGACACGTCAACGCGGGCGGCCAGTTCGCGCTGGAGGGCAACCGCCTCGACCGGAGTCAGGTCCCAGCGGTGCAGGGTGGGGACGTTCATTGCCGAAGCGTCGAGCGGATCAATTCGGCCGCACGCTCCGAATCGGCGGACGACACGTCGAGGTGCGTACATGCCCGCAAGACCTGAGCATCGCCGTTACCGAGAGCCACGCCCTTCGCCGCCAGCCGGCGACAGACATCGGACGAGGTACCGAAGGCCGGATCGACCTCGAACCAGACGAGGTTGGTCTGCACGTCCGGCGGTACGAGCGTCAGCCCTGGTGTGTCGCGCACCGCCGCGGCGATCGTTCGTGCGTTGCGGTGGTCCTCCGCGAGACGTTCGACGTGGTGATCCAGAGCGTACAGGACGGCCGCAGCCAGTACGCCGGCTTGCCGCATCGCGCCGCCGAAGATCTTGCGCCAGCGCCGCGCTCGCGCGATGAGTTCCTGCGGCCCGACGAGCGCCGACCCGACAGGTGCGCCAAGGCCCTTGCTGAAGCAGACCGAGACGGTATCGAACTCGGAGGCCCACGTTCGTGCGTCGACTCCGGTCTCCACCTGGGCGTTCCAGAGTCTCGCGCCGTCGAGATGCATTGCCAGGCCGTGCTGCCGCGCCCAGGACGAGATCGCGCGCACGTTTTCCAGTGGGAAGATGCGGCCGCCGCCGCGGTTGTGCGTATTTTCCAGACAGACGAGCCGGGTGCGGACCATGTGGTCGTTGATCGGCCGCAACTTGTCTTGTAACTGTTCGACGTGCAGGACGCCGTACTCGGCTCGCACCGGGCGGCAGGTAACGCCGCTCAGGATCGCCGGGCCACCGGCCTCCCAGTTGTAGATGTGGCAGAATTCCTCGCAGATTAACTCGTCGCCCGGCTGCGTATGCGCTTTGACGGCGAGTTGGTTAGACATCGTGCCCGACGGGACGAACACGGCCGTGTCTTTGCCGAGCAGGTCCGCGATGCGCTCCTCCAGGCGATTGACGGTCGGGTCTTCTGAGTACACGTCGTCGCCGACTTCGGCGGCGGCCATCGCAGACCGCATCCCCGGTGTCGGCTTGGTCACGGTGTCGCTGCGGAGGTCGATCATCACTTTGCCTTTTGCCGGTTCTCGAAGTACCAGCGGTCGCCGACTTTTTTGAAGTACACCTGCCGCGGACTACCCTTGAGTTTCACGGTCGCACCCTCGGCAGTCTCCTCGTACTCGCCGTCGTTGAGGAATCGCTTCAGCTCCTTGAACGTCTCTGGGTCGTCGGACAACTTCTGTCGCGTCACTTCCACAGCTCGCTCGAACTTGCCGCCGAGGGTTGCGACGCGCTTATCGACATATTCTGGGTCGACCAGGTGGGCGAGCAGGTAGTCGATGCGGTTCTGGTCCATCGCTTTGAGCGTCGAGGCGAAGGCGTCCTTGGCTGTCGCTTGCGGGAACGATTCGCCGTCCCATTCGATGGTGTAACGCGGCGCGACGGATTTGGGCTGGGCAAAGGCCGCCGAAGCGAAGAGGGCGACGAGGCCGATTGCGAGAGTGAACCGCATTTGACTACTCCATGTCCGAGGGACCGCGTCGTGCGGGCTATCGGTGTCTTATCGCGGTGTCGTTCGGTTCGCAACCCCGGCCTTCGGCCCCGTGCCGAGGCGAAGTTTCCAGAAAGGGCTGTCCGGATCGCGGAGGACATCGGCGAACAGGTCGCGGCGCGCGGTTCGATCGAACAGAAATCGCCACAGTGGGAATTCGGTCGCGGGGAGATCGTCCGCGATCGCCGGAATATCGCCGAGAGCCAAAAGCAGTTTCTCGCAGTCGCAGACGTAGAGCTTCTTGAGGTTCTCCACATTCGCGTACTCTGGGCCCCACTCGCCGAGGTCTTCGACCATTGCGAGTTTCGCGGCGATCGCGTCGCGCTCCGGCAGCGACGGCCGAATCGGCCGCCGGCCTCCGGTCAGGTAGAAGCCTGGGTAGCCGAACTGCATGAACCCACCCCACGCGCATCCGTCGGGGTACACTTCGGCGAACGTCTTGAGCACGCGGACGATCTCGCTCTCGCGGGCCGGCGGTAGCCACATACAGAAGACGCCGCCGTCGGACAGCCGGGACTTTGCCAGTTCGAAGAACTCGCGCGAGTACAGGTTGACCGTCCCGGCGCTGTGCAGCGGTGGGGCCGGGTCCACGCTGATGAGGTCGTATGGCTTGTCGCTCAGGAGCAATTGATTGCGACCGTCGTTGACGTGGAAGCGCAGGCCGGGGTGCCGTCGCACGCGATCCGCGTCGTCGTGGTAAAAATGGAAGTAGTCGAACGTCTGTGGTACCAGGTCCACGGCATCGATTTCGAGATCTGGGTACTTGCTGGCGGAGCGAGTCGTTGTTCCCATGCCGAAGCAGACGATCATGGCCCGCTTCGGGTCATTCGCGAGCAGGTAAGGCAGATGGGTAATGAGTTTTGTCTCGGTGACGAGCTTGGTCATGCCCTGACCATCGACGAGGAGGCTGAGGCTCGGCTGGTTGTTCTCCGCCCCAGCGGCGATGCACGTCGCTGCCGTGCCTTCGCCGTACGCGAGGATGCGGATGTCGATGATGCCTTGCCCCTCGGCCTTGAGCCGATGTTCGATGGTCTTCAAGTACGGGTCGCCGACGAAATACACTCCGACGCCGAACAGCGTGGCTGCGAAGACGCTGGCCAGCACCAGCGATTTCCGTTCGACCGCTGGGGCATGGCCGAGGAGTATGAGGCCGAGCATGACGTTTAGTACAGCCAAAACGACCATCGACTTCGCCGCGCCGAGCGTCGGGATCAGCACGAATCCGGTTCCCAGCGTGCCGAGGATCGTGCCGAGTGCGTTCACCGCATACGCCCGGCCGGTGAGTCGGCCTGCACCATCGGATCGGCGAGCGCAGCAACGCACGGCGACCGGGAACTGCCGTCCGAACAAGAACGCGACCGGAGCCACCAGCACGAACGCGATAGCAACACGCAGAAGGTCGAGTGCGCGGAAGCCGTTCGATGTATCCTGGTAATTCGGGTCGGCGGTCGGGTCGAGGTGAGGATAGAGCAATAGGCCGATCGCCGTCGCGCAGCCGATGGCGATTTCGAGTTGCCCGAACTCGGCGAGTGGCCGCTTCGACGGCCGGCGAGCCGCCAACCAACTCCCCGCCGCGATGCCAGATAGAAACAGTCCGAGCATCGCCGAAAAGGCGTAAATACTCGTCTCCAGGTAAAGCACCAGCAGGCGCGACCAGAGAACTTCGTAGGCGAGGGCGGTGAACCCGCTCGCGAAAAATGCCACCAGTGCCCATCGCCGCGCCGCTGTGGGATAGTCGGTGTCGTCGTACACAGTTCGTGGTTGTCCCGCCGTCGAACCTTCGCCAACGGGCACAGCCAGTGTCAGCAGGGCGGCAACGATGTTCATGCCGGCCGCGAGGAACAGGCACTTTGTCTCGCCGATGGCACCCAGCAGAATGAAGCCGGTGGCCAGTACGCCACACAACGCGCCGAACGTGTTGATTGCGTACAGTCGGCCGAGCGCCGACTGGATGCGTGCGCCGGCGCGAGACGCATATGCAGTCACAAGCGGCAGTGTCATGCCCATGAGGACAGTCGGTGGCAATAGACACAGCGCGACGAAGCCGAATCGGCCGGCTGCGGCGACCCACGCAGATTCTGGGTAGGCCCGACCGAGGGTTACGTACAAGTCGCCGATACGCGTTAGGATCGCGTAGAACGCGAGCAACCCCGCGACGGCGACACCGAGTTCGACGAGGGCATAGGTCCGCAACGGCCGCCGCACACGATCGGCGAGCCGGCCGCCGAGAACGCTGCCAATCGCCAGTCCAGCCATGAACACGCCAAGGACAGTCGCCAGCGCCGGCGTTGTCGCGCCGAGGTAGCGGGTGAGCGCCCGGACCCACACGGTTTGGAAGACGAGTCCGCTGGCCCCGGACAGGAAGAAGGCCAGCATCAACAGCGGTCGGCTCATGCATGCCCTGGGGTTGGCGGACTGTCACAGACTACTTCCTACGGGGCGACAATCAAC
>CAZNSL010000077.1:0-11995 GCA_964574975.1 uncultured Alcaligenaceae bacterium
AAATATCGCCCAAACGGCTCATACACTGGCAGCCCCACCCGACCCGATGTCAGCACCTTGGTCGCCACGTCGTTGCCATCGGCAATTGTCGTCAGGTAGAACGCGGTCCGCCCGTCATCGTGCAGTTCGCGCAGCAACTTGTAGCCGCGGGCGATCAAGCCGAGGCTACGGTGTTGCTTCAGTAGACGCAGACTGCTCAAATAACCCACGGGCGTGGGCTCGCCGTTGACGTAGCAGGTATTCACTGCCCGGCAGCCGAAGCCGACGACGCGGCCCGTCTCCAGGTCGCGGCAGGCAATCACCTGCACGAACTCCGCCTCCTGCCGGATCGACGCGAAGATGCTCGGCTCGCGGCGGAACGTCAGCGCGATGCGGCCCGGCATCGGCGTCGCGGCCAGGACGGCCCGCAAGTCGGCGTCGTCGGCCTCGTTAGCCAACTCCAGCCGGTAGCGGCTCATCGCGCGGCTCCCATGCGTCTAGCCCGGCCCCCAACCGCAATCCCTGCCGACGGTCGATGTCGAAGTGCGACGCGAGATTCAGTCCGACGAATACACCGGCCATCAAAGCCGAGCGCGCGTTTGCCCGCCTGTCCAATGCGCGCTCGAGGATCGAACCGAAGCCGTAGAACCGCCGCCGGGCCGCGAGACACTCGGCCTGCAACTCCGCGGGGTCCATATGCTTCGGCCGAAACACCACGTCGCCGACGCGGCAGTCCGGGTCGAGCCACCACTTCGGCTTGAGTAGCCGGCCCTCGGCTTCGAGCCGGCGGTACAGCGGCGTTCCGGGGAACGGAATTAAGTGGTTGAATGCGGCCAGGAACAACTTCTGCTCGCGGGCAAAGTCCACGCTCTCGCGGATCGCGGTCGGCGTGTCGGCGTCGTAGCCGAAGACGAATGTTCCATACACGGCCAGCCCGTGCTCGCGGAAGTTGGCGAGGCAGCGCTCGTAGCCACCGTGGGCAAGGTTCCATTCTTTGCCCATGTCGCGGAGGTTGTCCGGGTTCAGCGACTCCATGCCGATCAGGACACCCTTGCAGCCACTCCGCTTCATGAGCGCCAATAGCTCGTTGTCGTGGGCGATATGGATACTTGCCTGCCCGACCCACGAGACGCCGAGTGAGATTAAGGCCTTACACAACTCGCGGGCCATCGCCGGCTGGCTGACGATGTTATCGTCCACGATGAAGAAGCGCCGGCAGCCGGTGGCCGCCATCTCGGCAGCAACCTCGGCCGGCGGGCGGTGGCTCTGCGACGCGGCATGGAACGCGGTGATCGAGCAGAAGTCGCAGTGGAAGTTGCAGCCGCGGGCGAACTCGACGAGCGTCACGTTCTGGTAGCGCTTGCCGGCGAAAATTTCCCGCCTCGCACGGACGCCGGCGAGCGTCCGCTTGCCGCGGCCGTCGTAGCACGGCTTCAGGCAACTCTGTCTCGCGTCGTCGAGCAACTGTGCGAAAACGGGTTCGGCGTCGCCGATGATGATCGCGTCGGCCTCGGTGGCCGCTTCCTCCGGCATCAGCGTGACGTGGTAGCCACCCATGACCACCGGCACACCGCGCTCGCGGAACCGGCGGGCAATTTTGTACGAACGCAGGGCCGTGAACGTCTCCACCGACATGGCCACGAGGTCGGTCGGTTCGTCGAACGGGATCGCTTCGAGCCGATCGTCGTAGAATCGTACCTCGACATCGGACGGGCACAAACCGGCGAGGACCGCCATCGACAGCGGTTCCATCTGCCAGGCGCGCACGTACGGCACCCGCTCCTTGCGGCCGACCGAGGGGAAGACGAGCGTGAGGCGCATGGCCGTTACCCCGCGACCGCTTCGCGGCACTTCGCCGGCTCGCGGGTCATGTCTGCGAACACCGGCACCGCGTCCGAGTCGCCTTTGTAGACCGGCCACGTCTTTTCGGGCAGGTGCTTGGCATAGTGGCGGTAGCCGAGGTTCAGCGACGCCCACAGCGGCAAGATGTCGAGCGGCGCACCCGTGATCCGCTTCGTCATCGACAGCCACGAGTAACTCTGCCGCCACGCCCACTCCAGACCCTCTTGTAGCCGTTCCGGCGACATTCGCTTCGGCCGGAAGACGACGTGTTCCACGTCGTAGAGCGGCCAGTGCTTGTGTAGCAGGCGGCCCGACGCCTCCATGCGGCGGAAGAAACCGGTGTTGGGAAACGGCGTAACGACGGCGTAGCGCGGCAAGTCGATCTTGGTCTTGTCCACAAACGCGACGGTACGCTCGAAGACGCTCTCGTCGTCGTTGTCGAAGCCGAAGACGAAGCAGCCCTGTACTGCAATGCCGTGGTCGTGCAGTTTCTTCACCACCTCGGCGTAGCCGTTGGCGGCGTGGAAGCCCTTGTGCGTCTCTTCCAACGTGTCCTGGCTGATCGACTCGAAGCCGATCAGCAAGCCCTTGCAGCCACTCTTGGCTGCGAGCTTGAGTAATTCGGTGTCCTCGGCGATGCGCGTCGTGGCAAGACCGACCCACTTGTAGCGCAGCGGGGTCATCGCCCGGTAGAGCGCCTTGGCGTAATTCACGTCCTCGACCGGGCTGAGGTCGATGAATATGGCTTTGCGCGACTCGAACGACTTCAGCTCCGCAATTACGTCCGGGATCGGCCGGTGGGTGTAGGTGTTGGCCCATGCAGCAGGCACCGCGCAGAAGTCGCACTTGTGGGGGCAGCCGCGCGTTGCCTCGATGCTGTTGACCGTGACGTAACGGTCCTTCTTCAAGAGGTCGCGCCGGGCGATCGGTACGTGGAGCGTCCGCCCGGTGGGTGTCGCGTAACGGCGCTTCAGTCCGCCATCGCGGAAATCGCGCAACACCTGTGGCCACGATTGCTCCGCGTAGCCGGTGACGACGCAATCGGCGTGTTGCTGCGCTTCGTCGGGTAACAGCGTCGCGTGAACGCCGCCGAAGACGACCGTGTGTCCGCGCGCTCGCAGTTTGTCGGCGATCTCGTACCCGCGCAAGGCCGTGCCGGTGATGCAACTGATGCCGACGAGGTCCGCGTCAAAGTCCAGGTCGAGCGGTTGCACGCCCTCGTCCTGTATCGCGACCTCGGCGTCGATATCGGACGGGATCAAAGCGGCGAGCGTCGAGAGCGTCAGCGGTGCGTAGCGAAGCGCCGTCTTGAAGATGCCAGTACGGTTGCGGTGAATTTCGCCCGCGGGCAAGAGCAATTGAATCTTCATTGCAGTGCTTCCGTATCGGCCAGGTACCGCACGATCTGCCGCACGAGTACACCCATGTCGCGACCCGACGGGCGCAGATAGTGGTCGGCCCCCCACACCGGGTAAACGTCGCCCGGTAGTCGCGTCGCGTCGCCCAGCAGCACGACACCATCGTTCGGCCCGAGCGGCGACAGCCGCGGATACCCACGCTTCGTCTTCCGCCCGATGGCGTGCCACGGGCAGGTCACACCGACGACGTGCAAACACCGCACGCGCGTCGGCCAACGATCCGGCCCGTCGCTACGGGCGAGTTCCCCGATGGCCTCGAACGGCAGACCGTACCACCAATAGAGGCTCCGAATCAATGCCGAGCGCAACGGCCTCGTCCGCAGCCACTGCACCAGCGGCGACCCAAACTCCGTGCCGGCCAAGCTGACCCACGCCGTCACGCGGGCGAACCGTTCAGTCGCGTCCGGTCGTTCGAGCGCACGCCGGACGTCGCTCGCCCCACGGCTCAGCGACACCAGCACGACCGGGCCTTTCGTCCGTCGTAGCCACTCGGCGACTATCGCGGCGTTGTTGTCGAGCCGGCCGAAGTCCGGTAGTGGGATGCACTCGGCGCGTCCACCGGCTCGTACAATTTCGTCGATCACGATGCGTCCGTCGGCCCCCGTGTGTGGCGCTCGCCGGTGCAACGCTCCTGGCACCACGCCGACCGTCCACGGCACTCTAACGACCGCGTCCGGCGTCGCGTCCAGGGCCGCGACGAACGGGGTTCGCCGGAGCCGGTCGTAGAACAAGGACGTTGCAAATGCGATCCCCTGTTCCGTCGCAATCGCGCGGAGCCGGCCCGCGTCCAAGGCCCGCCAGTCGTCGTCGCCCGGCCACGCGGCGGCCCGGGCCAGAACGGCGTCGTCCGCGTTCAACGCCGTTTCGTCGCCCGGCCGACGACCAGCCCCAGCAACAGCCCGACGCCCGCCGCGATGCCTCCAGTCCAGTACAGCCACCGCTTGGCGATATCGAGTACGGGGTTGTCGAACATCGACGCCGAGGCGTGGAGCGCTGCGACCTTCCATCGGTCGCCCTTCTTGACCAAGGTCGCCGTCCAGCGCGTCGCCGTGGTGAACTGCCGGCCGTCGGTCAGCGAGTACGAGTCCTTCGAACTGCCCAACGCGACGCCGGTGTCGCCGTACAGGTGCGTCAACTCGTCCACCGTGGGGTCGGTGGTGAACCCGGTCACTTTCTTCGTCGGTCCCTTGAGCATCTTCTCCAGGTAAGCCTTGACGCCGGCCGGCTTGCGAGCGACCTCGGCGTCCATGAACGTGACCACCACGTCGTCGTCCAAGTGAGTCAGCAGCCGGTCGATGTCGCCGGCATTGGCGGCCTCGACCATCTCTTTGCGAAGCGTGCGCAACTGCTCGTGGGCCGGGTCTTCCTTCGGCGGCTGGGCCAATGCTGGTCCGGCGATCAATAGCATGGCGACCATCCAGCGCGTCATGGCGTAGTCCTCGCGGGCAGAGTGCCGTTGCGGGCCGGCGCGTCGCCAAGCCCTAACAACCAGTCGTAATACTCGGCGAGCAGGCGGTCGGCCGGGACGAGCGAATGTGGGTTGAAACGCGCGCCGCGCAGTTTGCGCAAGTCACTTTCGATGAATGCCCTGCTGAAACGCCGCCGCAACGGCAGCGACACCAGACCGAGCGGGCCGCGGTGGGCGAAGACGATCATGGCGAACTGTGTGCGCTCTTCGAGTGGGCGGATGCTAAAGATCATGCGGCTCGTCGTGCGGCGGAAGTTGGCCGTGACGACGACCAAACTGCCAGCCCAACTGGTGATCGATACGGCGACCGTGTGGCCGACGAGCCAGCGCAGCAAGCGGTCGGTGACAGTCGTGCCGGTGACGCGAGTACGATAGCGGATGCGCCGAGCGAACGGGTGCGGACAATCGACTGTTGCCCCGCCGGTCAACTCGCGGCCGTGGACCGGGGCAAGGTGCTGGCAGTCGAAACCATTGGCGGCGATCAGCGTCCAGTCGCACTCGGCCGTGAAGTGGACGGGCCGGGCTGCGACGTAGTTGGCCGGGTCCTCACCGTCGAAGAACGGTAACGGGAACGCCGGCCGCTCGGCCGGGAACGCGAAGACCAGCCCGTGTCGTACCGCGACCGGATACGACCGCTGACGAGCGAATTCTGGCAGCTCGCCGCACGGCACGCCGACGCAGCGACCGTCGGCGTTGTACTGCCACGAGTGGAACGGGCAACGGAGCGATTCACCAATGACGTCGCCGGCCGACAGGTCGGCCCCCAGGTGTGCGCAGTGCGCGTCGAGTACGGCGACTCGGCCCGACGCGGCGCGAAAGGCGACGAGCCGGCGGTCCGGCAAGTCGATGGCAAGCGGCCCGCGGCGCAGGTCTACAGCGCGGCCGACGAGAAACCAGGAGTTCGGCTGAGCGGGCAGTTGCATACGCACCCGATCCTAGCCGGGCGGGCAGCCGGGTGCAAACAAATTGTGTCGTGGTAGCGTCACACGCCAGCGGCGGCTACAATCGAGGGATTGACCCGGGGCTCGCAACCCATGTCGTGGATCGACGCGCTCACGGCCTTCTGTACCCGCCTCGGCACTACTGCCCGGGCGCGCGCCGCGGCCAGTTCCGCCCTGCGCGCCGCCCTACCCGACGGCACCGAACCGGCCGAGTTCGTCCTCACACTCATCGACTGCGTCCGCTCCGCCGACACCGGCACGCTCTACCTCGACGACGCGGCCCGGCCGACGGCATCGCAGTTCGATCTCGACTGTGTCGGCCGCATTTTCGCCCGTCTCGACACCCCGCCGTTGCGCGGGCTGATGGCCGAGTTGGCCGACCGCGAACCGGACGACGCCATCGCCTACGCCCGCCGCCGCGCAAAGGACGACTCCGCCACCCGCGACGCGCTCGACACGCTGACCGAGTTGCATCGCCACTTCCATGCCGATCGCACGTTGCACCAGGCCGAAGCGAGCTTGCAGGGAACCGGCCCCCGCCCGCGCGCCCCACGCGTCGGCGACGTACTCAATGGCTGGCTCCTGGTCGAAAAGCTCGGAGCCGGTGGTTGGGGCGATGTCTACCGAGCCGAGAACGCCGGCCAGGTGCGAGCGCTCAAGGTGATGAAGCCGGAAGGTCCGGCCCCGGACGCGGCCGAGCGATTCGTCCGTGAGATCAAGACGCTCTCGCGCCTGCCGCCGCACCCGAACCTAGTCGCTTATCACGAGTTCTACTTCAACGGCCAGTTCCAGTGCCTGTTTTACCTGATGGAGATGATCGACGGTGAATCGCTGCACGAGCGGTTGATGGGCCGCGACGCCGACGACCGATGGACAGGCCGGCCGCTCTACGAAGCTGAGGCTCGCGAGGTGTTCGGCAAGCTCGCCGACGCGCTGGCGGCCGCCCACGACCTCGGCATCGTTCACCGCGACGTGAAGCCGCTCAACGTCATGTTCCGCCGCAACGGCACACCGGTCCTGGTCGATTTCGGCCTGGCGCGCCGCCTGGTCAACGACACGCTGACGGCCGGCGGCGACAGCCAGTTCTGCACGCAGGCGTTCGCTGCCCCGGAGCAACTCGAAGGCCAGCGGGCCGGCAAGGCCAGCGATGTCTATTCCCTGGCGCGGACGATGTATTTCGCGCTGACCGTGGATGAGGATTGGCCGGCTCGTCGCCGCCACCATCGCGAGCGGCGCTTCGATGCGACGCTCGTCCCGCCGTCTTTACGGTCGATCCTGCGTTCCGCCCTGGAGGACGAGGCGGCCGACCGCCCGGTCGACGCCGGCGCATTTCGCGACCTGTTGTATGCGACCTCGGCACACGTTGCCGATGCGCCGCGACAAGTGCAGGTGAACCTGCCCGGCCGATGGTTCGCACGGCCCGACGATGGCGAGGAGCCGATCGACTGGGGCGAGATGGAGGCTCGGCTACCGGGTACAGTGACGCTGCGGCCCAGCACGCAGTATCGCATCGAAGTACTGGCCGACGTGGCCGACCGCGAATTGGCGGCGGTGGCTGCGATGCACGGCACGCCAGTCCTGCGCTCGCTCGACCTGAACGGCTGTAGCCGCGTCACGGATGCCAGCCTGACGGCCGTCGGCGGCCTCACGGGCCTGCGCTCGCTCGACCTGAGTGGCGTTACAAACCTGACCGATGCCGGCCTGATCGCCCTCGCTGGACTAGCATCGTTGCGGTCGTTGAATCTGCGCGGCTGCTCGTTGGTGACCGATGCTGGCCTGGAGGCGCTCGGTCGGCTACCGGGCTTGCGTTCGCTCGACCTGACCGGATGCAGCCACCTGACCGAAATGGGCCTAGCGCGGCTGCACCGGCTCGCCCGCCTCGAACGGCTGGAACTGGGCTACTTCAAGGGGCTGTCGCCGGAAGGGTTGGTCAAGCTCCGGGGAGCGCTGCCGCGGTGCCACATCTCGTATCGACAGCCCGGCCGCTGAGCGTTTCTGGGTGGCTCGTGCAATCGACACCGCCAGCCTTCTTGGACGTGGCCATGTTGAGCAGGTAACGATCCTTGCTCGCCTCAAGGTCGCGAATCGACGAGCCAGTGCGTCAGCATGGCGGCGTAGTACGTCGCCGGGCAGCTTGACTTCTGGCCCGGTGCAACGCCGTAGCCGCCGTCCTTGTTGCGGCACTTGGCAACGAACTCCCGCAGCTTCGCCGGGTCGGCTGGCTTCTCCTTGAGCATCACCAGCGCCCGTACCACGCGGTAACTCGTCTCCAGGTCCGACGCCGCCGGCTTCTCGGCCTTTCCGTAGCCGCCGTCAGGGCGCTGGCCCTGCTTCAACACAGCCACCACCGCGTTGCGGTTCGCCAATTCGCCGCCGAGCCGAAGCGTCAGGGCTGCCATGCTGCCAGTCGAACGTACGACGCCGGCCCCTTCGCCGAAGGTGCCGTCGCTGTGACGCGTCTTGACCACTGCTTCGAGCCATTCCTTCGCCTTCGGGGCCGGCGTCTTGAGCGATTCGAACGCGGCCGCGCAAAGGCGGATGTCCTCGATGTCCTCGGCACGAGCGCCGAGATACTTCACGGCCGCGTCGCGGTACTTCTCCGGCGGGATTTTGAGTTCGGCCGCGACCATGATCCCGGTCGCCGTCACGGCAACGCCCGGTTTCTGGCTCGGCCCACTGCCGAATCCACCCGTCGCAGCGTCGCGACAGCGCAAGACGAACTTGGCCGCTTCCTCGACCCGCGACACTTCGCCACCGAAATGACGTAGCGCCCGAATCGCCGCGGCCGTCGCGCGCAACGTCGGCGTTGGAGTGGCGGCGTCGATCGCAAATCCACCGTCGGCCGACTGGAGGCCGACCAGGTAGTGACGGGTCTGCGCTTTTTCGAGTTCCGACTGGGCGCATGCCGGCGGTGCGGCGACCAGTAATCCGACGACGATGTACGCTCGCACGGCACACCTCACTTCTTCGGTCGAAATGCCGCGACAACCGATTCGTGGGTCGTCAGATACGGGCCGTCGATCAGATCGACGCAATACGGGATCGCAGGGAAGACGGCCAACAGGCACTCGCGGATGGCCGACGGCTTGCCGGGCAGGTTGACGATCAGCGACCGGCCGCGGACGCCGGCTGTCTGCCGTGACAGGATGGCCGTCGGCACCACCCGGAGCGACACCGCCCGCATCAGTTCACCGAAGCCGGGCAGCATCTTCTCGCAGACGGCCTCCGTCGCCTCGGGTGTCACGTCGCGCAGGGCCGGGCCTGTGCCGCCGGTCGTGACGATCAGGCAGCATGCGTCGCGATCGCACAGTTCGCGCAGTGTCGCCTCGATGACGGCACTATCGTCGGGGATGAGTCGGGCGATGGGCTCCCAATCGCACGACAGCACTTCGGCGAGGCAGTCGCGAATGGCGGGGCCGCCACGGTCCTCGTACACGCCGACACTGGCGCGGTCGGAGACGGTCACAATGCCGACGCGGATGGTCATACGCTTCACCGCCGAGGACGCTGAGAATGACGGGACAGAGCGCGACAGAAGACTACTCTTTCTCTTTGTAGTTCCTCTGCGGTCTCCGCGTCCTCTGCGGTGAATACTCTTCGGTGGAGTACAACGTGCGTACCACATGGACGTTCCATTCGGCCAACACGCTCGTCTTCGGGCAGCGGGCCGTCGACCAACTCGGTGACCTCGTCCGCCGGCTACCGGCCCGTCGTGCGTTCGTCGTCACCGACCAGGTGCTGGCCCGCGTCGGCGTCCTCGAACCCGTCCTGGCCAGCCTGCGCGAGGCCGGCGTCGTCGTCGAAGTGTTCGACGAGGGACAGCCAGAGCCGACGCTCGGCCTCGTCCGCCGCTGCCACGCGGCCGCGGTGCGCTACGGGCCGGACGCCATCGTCGCCCTCGGCGGCGGCAGCAACATGGACGTAGCCAAGATGGCCGCCGTACTTCTCGCGCACCCCGGTGACGTCCGCGACTATCTCGGCGACGACCGGATTCCAGGTCCGATCACGCCGCTGGTGTGCGTGCCGACGACGGCCGGCACTGGTTCCGAAGTCTCCGGGGCTGCCGCGTTCACCGACTCCGACAACCACGTCAAATGTGGTGCCCTCTCCAACCACTTCCGCCCGCGTGTCGCCGTTGTCGATCCGCTGTTGACGGTGTCGTGTCCGCCCAAGGTGACGGCCGACAGTGGTATCGATGCGCTGACGCACGCCATCGAGGCGTACACCGCCGTGGACAACGAGACATTCCCGCTTCCGCCGGGCGAGCGTTCCGTCTACCAAGGCCGGCACCCGTTCGGCAACATGTTCGCCGAGACTGCCATCCGCCTGTGCGGCCAATTCTTGCGACGAGCGGTGAAATACGGCGAAGACCTGGAAGCCCGCGAAGGAATGGCCCTGGCGGCGACCCTCGCGGGGCTGGCGTTCTCGAATGTCGGCGTCGCGCTCGTCCACGCTCTCGAATACCCCGTCGGCGGCGTCACCGGCTGCTCGCACGGTGAGGGCAACGGCCTGTTGCTGCCGTTCGTTATGGAGTTCAACCGCCGCGGCCGCGAGGCCGAGTACGCCCGGATCGCCGAAAGTCTCGGCGGTACCGACGCGGTGACGGCCGTCGCCGACCTCAAACGCGACATCGGTATCAAGGAACGGTTGCGCGACCTGGGCGTAACGGCTGAGCAAATCCCGTCGATGGCCGAGAAGGCCTTCGCCATCAAGCGCATTCTGCGCGTCAACCCGCGACCGGTCACGGTCGAGGACTGCGAAGCGGTGTACCGTTCGGCCCTGTGAGAGTGGCGGACACTGGCGTTGTCTGCGTCCGGCCCGCGCTGGTATCCTATTCCGCGGGGAAGAGCGACCGAACCAGTGAGACCACGATGCGAACGACGTTAGCCGCCGCGATCTTGCTCGCGGCGATCGCGCTCGGGCAGCCCCCGGCCACACCGAAGGCCGATCCCAAGACCGACCCCAAGCCTCCTCCAAAGGTCGAGGACAAAGCCGACTCGAAGGCGACCGCGAAGGAGCCGGCCAAGGACGCAGCCCAGTCCGTGGAGTGGCCAACCGAGGTCGGCGGCAAGTCGCTCCAGCAGTGGATCAAGGAGATCAATAGCAACGACCCAAGCATGCGTAAGTCGGCCATCGTCGCGGTGCGCGCGTTCGGCCCGACCTCGCGCCAGGCGATTCCCGCGATTCTGAACGAACTCCGCAAGCAGATCAACGACATCACCGTTAAGGCACACGCGATCATCTCGATCGGCATCATCGTTCCTAGCTCGATCGACATCGCCAACGAGCAGGCCATCGCCAAGGAAGCCGTCGATGCCCTGATCCGCGAGGGTCTCAACAGCCAACAGAGCATCTTGCGTTTACACGCCTGCACGGCCCTGCCTGTCTTCGGATCCCTGGCCCGGAACGCGGTTCCCATATTGGCGAGGCTGTCGGCCGACCAATACTCCTTCGAACTGCGACAGGCAGCCTGCGCGGCCCTGGGTGTCGTGGCCATCGACGACCAGGGTTGGGGCGACATGCTGGCCCTCAAGGCGCTCGTCGAGGCAATCCGCGACCCGGCCCGCGAGGTGCGTATCGACGCGATGCAGGCCATCATCGGCCTGCCACCGCCCGCCCCCGGCAACAACATCAATCAGATGAAGTCGCTCCTGGAGCGCTATCTGCGAGTCGATCACGACAAGGAGGTCGTCATCTGGACCCGCGTCGCCCTAATGCGCATCGACCCCGGCGCGCTCAGCGAAACCAATCTCACGGTCATCGCCAAACTCATGAAGGGCCAGAACCTGGAGACCCGCGTCGCCGCCACCAAGGCGTTGGGCGTCCTGGCGAAAGATGCCAAATCGAAGATCCCGGAGCTGACGGCGGTTCTCCAAAGCGAAGACTCGGCCGTTATCATCACCGCGTGCTGGGCGCTCGGTCGCATGGGAACATTTGCCATTAAGGCTCTGCCGTCGCTCGATACGCTGCTCAAGCACAAGGACGAGTACGTTCGCACGGCAGCCGAGGCGGCGATCAAAGAGATCAAGCCGAAGCCGCCGGACCCGCCGCCTGCGGCCCCCGGCAAGGCGGCCGGCAAGCAGTAATGGCTTGTCGGCGCGGCCGTCGGTCGTAAGATGACGGTTTTCGCGTGAGTCGTTCCGGGAGTGGACTGATGTCGATCGACAAGAGCCTGCGGCGCAAGAACTCGCTGGCCCGCGCCCGCAGCGTGCTGACCCGCGGCGAGCGCATCAAAGCACTGAAGGAGACCGACCGCTGGCAGGAGGGCCGTAGCCCGTTTAACCTGCCGAAGGTCCGCGTCGTCAAGATCGTAACCAAGAAGGCGAAGAAAGCCGAGAAGGCGGACG